>JAGBEM010000012.1 GCA_017936985.1 Oscillospiraceae bacterium | reverse complement strand
GATCTACGTGCTGGAGGAGGACAACATCCACGAGGACAGCAAGTACTGGAATCTGACCAAGCTGGCTGCCAAGTGCACCGCCAAGCGCATGGTGCCCGACTATATCAGCGAAAAGAAGATGCTGGAGCTGAAGGTGGACAAGAACGGCGAGGGTCACTGCTACACCTGCATGGGCTGCCGCAGCTTCCTGACCCCCTACGTGGACGAGAACGGCAAGCCCAAGTACTACGGCCGCTTCAATCAGGGCGTGGTCACCATCAACCTGCCCGATGTGGCGCTGTCCTCCGGCGGCAATATTGAGAAGTTCTGGCGTATTCTGGACGAGCGTCTGGAGCTGTGCCACCGCGCACTGCTGTGCCGTCACGAGCGTCTGAAGGGTACGCTGTCCGATGCTGCGCCTATTCTGTGGCAGTACGGCGCCTGCGCGCGTCTGGAGAAGGGTGAGCCTATCGACAAGCTGCTTTACGGCGGCTACTCCACCATCTCGCTGGGCTATGCAGGTCTGTATGAGTGCGTCAAGTATATGACGGGCAAGTCCCACACCGATCCCTCGGCTACTCCCTTTGCGCTGGAGATCATGGATGCGCTGAACGCCGCCTGCCGCAAGTGGAAGGCTGCCCACAACATCGATTTCAGTCTCTACGGTACGCCGCTGGAGTCTACCACCTACAAGTTCGCCAAGTGCCTGCAGAAGCGCTTCGGCGTGGTGGAGGGCATCACCGACAAGGGCTATATCACCAACTCCTATCACGTCCATGTGTCCGAGCCTATCGACGCATTTAAGAAACTGGAGTTCGAGGCACAGTTCCAGCATCTGTCCCCCGGCGGTGCTATCAGCTATGTGGAAGTCCCCGATATGCAGAACAATCTGGACGCCGTGCTTAGCGTGATGAAGTTCATTTACGATCACATCATCTATGCCGAGCTGAACACCAAGAGTGACTACTGCCAGTGCTGCGGCTGGGACGGCGAGATCAACATTGTGGAAGAGGACGGCAAGCTGATCTGGAAGTGCCCCCAGTGCGGCAACACCGATCAGGACAAGATGAATGTGGCGCGCCGTACCTGCGGCTACATCGGCACCCAGTATTGGAATCAGGGCAGAACGCAGGAGATTCAGGACCGCGTGCTGCATCTGTAAGGAGTTTCGTTCAAATGTAAGGAGCGCGCCTATGTACTACGGCGAACTGAAAAAATGTGATATTGCCAACGGTATCGGCGTGCGCGTGACCCTGTTCGTGTCCGGCTGCACCAACCGCTGTGAGGACTGCTTTCAGCCTCAGACGTGGGACTTCTGCTACGGCAAGCCCTTTACCGCTGACACGGAGAAGGAGATCTACGCTGAACTGGACAAAAGCTATGTGGATGGCTTGACGGTGCTGGGCGGTGAGCCTTTTGAGCCGAAAAATCAGGCTGTGCTGGCACCGCTGCTGCAGCGGGTGAAGCAGCGCTACCCCCACAAGACGGTGTGGTGCTTCACAGGGTTTCGGCTGGACGATGAGCTGCTGCGCGAGGGCAGCTATCCCCGCTGCGAACACACAGACGAGATGCTCTCGCACATCGATGTGCTGGTGGACGGACGCTTTGTCAAGGAACTGAAGGATATCTCGCTGCAGTTCCGCGGCAGCCGCAATCAGCGGGTCATCGATTTGAATAAGACACGGCAGACCGGCGAGATCGCCATCTGGGAACAGTTGAGAAGATGAAGAAACCGGCTCTTGATTCCAAATATCAAGAGCCGGTTTTTCTTTTGTTATTTGCCTGCGCCGGCATCAAAATAGGTGCTGCCGTCCAGATTGGTGATGGAGAAAATGTCGCCGTTTACAGCGTAATTGGTAATATACGGTCTTCCTTCCGCAGGATAGGTGGTGGTCTTTTTCGAGCCATCACCATAATAGACGGTGGAGCGGGTGGTGCCGTCAGTGTCAGTCAAATCTTCTGTCAGCAGCGTACCGGACGCATCATAGGTCTGCTTTTTGCTGCTTCCGTCGGCGTTTTCATCCAGCTTTTCGGCGATACTGCCGTCGGCGCGGTAACGAAGCGTATATGTTCCGCTCTGTCTGATCTGCACAAACTCTGTCTTGACGCCACTGACATATGAAGTGGCATCCACATCACCGTTTGGCTGTGTGGTCTGCTCTTTTTCGATGCTGCCATCGTCAGCAAAATAAAGCTCAAAAACCGTACCATCCGGTTGTGTCACCGTGCTTTTGACCGGCTTGCCGTTTTCGTCAAACTCGTCTTTCGGCAAGCCGTCACCGACGGGATCGGATGCGGTGCTGCCGGTATTTTGCGAGGGATTACTGCCTGCAGGCTCGTTTTGTTCGCCGCAGGCTGCCAAGGTCAGCGCCATACAGGCGCATAAAAGAAACGAAAGCCATTTTTTCATACGGAATACCTCACAATTTAGCCGTAGATCATTTTTGTGTATGATACCACATCTCCGCTTTTTTCGCAACCGTCAAACTCCCTCTTGCAATTTCGACAGATTTTGATATAATTATTGCAGATAGAAGCAAAACTAATAATTACTTTATCTAATGAGGTAATCTATGGCTGTTAAACTGGAATTGTATCGCGTTTTCAAGGAAGTGGCGGAGGCGGGCAACATCACCGCCGCGGCGCAGGCGCTGTTCATCTCCCAGTCGGCGGTGAGCCAGTCGGTCAAGCAGCTGGAATCCGAGCTGCAGACCCGTCTGTTCTCCCGCAATTCCCGCGGCGTGGAGCTGACGGCGGAGGGCAAGATGCTCTACGAGTATGTGCGCAGCGCTATGGGCCTGCTGGAGACGGGCGAGGCCAAGCTGTCCCAGACTCACGAGCTGCAGATGGGTCAGCTGACCATCGGCGCCAGTGACACGGTGGCCAGCCAGTTCCTGCTGCCCTATCTGGACAGCTTCCACCGCCAGTATCCCGCCATCCAGATCCGTATCGTCAGCGGCCGCAGCCACAAGGTACTGGGTCTGCTGCAGTCGGGCAAGGTGGACATCGCTTTTGCCAGTACCCCGCAGGAGGCCGCCTCGCTGGAGACCTGCCCCTGCTTTGCCACCCATATGGTGTTCGTGGCATCCAAGGACTACAGCTGCGATTTTGACCATACCTATACCCTGCAGGAGATTGCTCAGTTCCCGTTGATCCTGCTGGATCGCAAGGCTTCGTCCCGCCTCTATCTGGAGAAGTATTTCCTGCAGAACGGGCTGCATCTCAAGCCCGAGATCGAGTTGGGCGCCAGAAGTTTGCTGGCAGATCTGGCAAGCATCGGCTTTGGCGTGGCAGGTGTCACCAAGGAGTTCGTAAAGCGCGAGCTGGAGAGCGGCGAGCTGCGCGAGCTGAAGACAGATTTCCGGATTCCGCAGCGCAGCGTGGATATGTGCGTACTGCGCGATGTGCCTATGACGGCGGCGGCGCAGCGGTTCTTTGACTATGTCAGGGACAGCCGCAGCGAGGATTGACAGAAAGCTCATAAAAGGCACAAAGCAGGAGGAAAAAAGAACAAATTTTTGCTGTTTCTCCTCTTGCTTTTTTGGGTAATATCCGTCATGATAGGGGTAATAACTTAAAGGAGATTGGCTCATGGAAAAGCTGAAAGAACGGATCCGCCGCGAGGGTAAAGTCCTTCCCGGCAATATCATCAAAGTTGACGGGTTTTTGAATCACCGTGTGGACCCCGTGCTGCTGACGGAGATCGCCGATGAGTTTTCCAAGCATTTTGATACGAAGAATATTACCATGGTGCTGACGGCGGAAGCCAGCGGTATCCCTCTGGCCACGGCCTGCGCTGCCCGCTACGGCGTGCCTATGGTGTTTGCCAAGAAGGCCAAGAGCGATAATATTGAAGGCGGTCTGTATCAGAGTGAGATCTTCTCCTATACCTACAAGAAAAAGGTGACGCTGATCGTTGCGCAGGAGTGGCTGAACAGCGACGACCGCGTGCTGATCATCGACGACTTTATGGCCAAGGGCTATGCGATGCACGGCCTCATCGACATCGTCGAGGCTGCAGGTGCAGAGCTGGTGGGCATCGGTATCGCCGTGGAAAAGGGTTTCCAGGGCGGCGGCGACGGTCTGCGTGCCGACGGCTATAATGTGAAGTCCCTTGCCATCATTGAAGAGGCGCAGGAGGGACATATCGTTTTCCGTGACGACGAATGATCCATATAAAAAACGGCGTACAGTTTTTGTACGCCGTTTTTTTCGCGAAGCGCGGTTGCGCTGAAGCCGTGCGCGCCGGTAAATAAAAAACGGTGCAGCATTCCCATGCGGCACCGGCAAATGATATGTGTAGACAAAAACATTATAGCAAAGGGAAAAATAACTGTAAAGTGAAAAAATTACGCAAATACCGGTGAAAAAAATTGCGGCATTTGTGAGATTATTTATTTACAACTGCACAAAATTATACTATAATTTTAATGCTTGTTTTTACCCTAAACAGGAAAGGAAATGTAACATGGATAGAAGAGTTGGTACAATTTCTCGAGGCATCCGCTGCCCCATTATCAGAGAGGGTGACGATCTGGCTGCCATCGTAGCAACCAGCGTGATCGAAGCGGCCGAAATTGAAGGTTTTGCATTGCGCGACAGAGATGTCATCAGCATTACCGAGTCGATCGTGGCAAGAGCGCAGGGTAACTACGCCTCCGTCAACGATATCGCAGCAGACGTGAAGGCAAAGTTTGGCGAGGAGACAGTGGGCGTGATTTTCCCCATTCTGTCCCGCAACCGTTTTGCCATCTGCCTGAAAGGTATCGCTATGGGCGCCAAGAAGATCGTTCTGATGCTCAGCTACCCCAGCGATGAGGTAGGCAATGAGCTGGTCAGTCTGGATAAGCTGGACGATGCCGGCATCAACCCCTACAGCGACGTGCTCTCTCTGGAGAGATACCGTGAGCTGTTCGGCGAGAACAAACACGAGTTCACCGGTGTTGACTATGTGGAGTACTATAGCAGCATCATCCGTGAGGCAGGCTGCGAGGTGGAGGTGGTCTTTGCCAATCAGGCAAAGATGATCCTGGACTACACCAAGTATGTGCTCAACTGTGACATCCATACCCGCGCCCGCACCAAGCGCATTCTGCTGGCCAATGGTGCCGAGAAGGTGTACAGTCTGGATGATATTCTGACCGCGCCTATCAATGGCAGTGGCTTTAATGCAAAGTACGGCCTGCTGGGCTCCAATAAGTCCACCGAGGATCGGATCAAGCTGTTCCCTCAGGAGTGCAAGGATCTGGTGCTGGATGTGCAGAAGAGGGTCTTTGAGGCCACCGGCAAGCACGTGGAGGTTATGGTCTACGGCGACGGCGCATTCAAGGATCCTCAGGGCAAGATTTGGGAGCTGGCTGACCCCGTGGTATCCCCTGCGTTTACCGACGGTCTGATCGGCACTCCCAACGAGCTGAAGCTGAAGTATCTGGCGGACAACGATTTCAAGGATCTCAGCGGCGAAGCACTGAGGGAGGCTATCTCCAAGAGCATCCGCGAGAAGAACGACAATCTGGTGGGAAATATGGCCTCTCAGGGCACCACCCCCCGTCAGTTGACCGATTTGATCGGATCTCTGTGCGATCTGACCAGCGGTTCCGGCGACAAGGGCACACCCGTTGTTCTCGTTCAGGGTTACTTTGATAACTACACCAACTAAACGCAGAAAGGCAGAGGTATTGAATATGGATAGCAATGTTCGTCCCGAGTCTATGGCTCGTATTACCACACTGGAGCAGGCCAACGCTTTCATCGACGAGCAGGTGGCGCAGGTCCGCGCACAGGTGGGCGATAAGAAGGTGCTGCTGGCGCTGAGCGGCGGCGTGGATTCCTCCGTAGTGGCAGCGCTGCTGATCCGTGCCATCGGCAAGCAGCTGGTCTGCGTACATGTGAACCACGGTCTGATGCGCAAGGGCGAGAGCGAGCAGGTCATCGAGGTGTTCGGCAAGGCGCTGGATGCCAACCTGATCTATGTGGATGCCACTGACCGTTTCCTGGATCTGCTGGCAGGTGTGGCCGATCCCGAGCGCAAGCGCAAGATCATCGGCGCCGAGTTCATCAAGGTCTTTGATGAGGAGTCCGCCAAGCTGGACGGTATCTCCTTCCTGGCGCAGGGTACCATCTACCCCGACATTCTCGAGAGCATCAAGGCTGCCGAAAGCGGCAAGCCCGTCAAGTCCCACCACAACGTGGGCGGTCTGCCCGAGGAGATGGCTATGGAGCTGGTGGAGCCGGTGAAGCTGCTGTATAAGGACGAGGTCCGCGTGGTGGGCGAGGCTCTGGGTCTGCCCCACGGTATGGTCTACCGTCAGCCGTTCCCCGGTCCCGGTCTGGGCGTGCGCTGCTTGGGTGCCATCACCCGCGACCGTCTGCACGCGCTGCGCGAGGCGGATGCCATCCTCCGCGAGGAGTTTGACATCGCCGGTCTTGCCGAGCATGTGTGGCAGTATTTCATCGCTGTGCCCGATGTCAAGAGCGTGGGCGTCCGCGATGAGATGCGCTACGAGGGCTGGCCTGCCATCATCCGCGCCGTCAATACCAAGGATGCTATGACCGCCACCATCGAGGAGATCCCCTACGCGGTGCTGCATAAGATCACCGACCGCATCACCCACGAAGTGGAAGGCATCAACCGCGTGCTGTACGACCTGACTCCCAAGCCCATCGGTACCATCGAGTGGGAATGACCCTGTGTGGCTATGTGGTTCTATAAATAGTTAGAAAAACACCGTATTTTGTGGTAAATTCCACAAAATACGGTGTTTTTAATTCTTATTTTACACAATTCAAAATCCGTCATTTTGAATTTGACCAACTTTTGACCAACAGTTTCCCACTTGATTATTTTCATATATACTTGCAAAGATTTATTTTAAGTGGTAAGATTGTGGTAGAGATACAATTTTTCTGCAAATTACCTAGCTCATTACTTTAGATGTGGAGGTGTTTTATAATGAGCAATATCTATCCTTCTATCTCAGAAAAGTTTACCGCACTCAATATAGATATCTTTCGTCACGAGGATATTGCCCGCTGTTACGCTCTGGCAAAGCTCAATATAGAGCACTCCAGAAAGTCTGATTATACAGACGGAATTCATACAGCAGAATTTGCTGCGGAGACTTCCAGGTATCAGCTGTTATCCCCTGATGAGAACCACTACTATGATAGTCCTGCTTTTTTCTCTCTTTGCAGTGAGCTTGTCTTGACAGGTATGGATAAGGATTGCCGGCTGTTTTTTGAAACCTTCGCTCCCTTCCTGGTTGCTGACTGGGATAAGCTTGTGACCGAATTCCCGAAAGGAAATTACGAAAAATTAGCCTATGTGATTCATCTGATTCTTAGATCCCCAAAAGAGTCTCAGCTACCAATTGCAGAAATTGAGGATGCCACGATTGAGAGCTTCTATAAGGAAAGCGAGGAACTCTATCATTCATTTGGACTTACCAAGGACAATTTCATCCCTTGCTGGAAAGCCGTGTATCACATTTCTATGCCTGCGCTAAAAGGAACGGTCAGCTCCCAACTGGCCAAAACCATTCGGTTCTACCGTCAGCACAAGGTTTCCGGTCTTAGGCTCCTTGCGAACTACTGCCAATTTAATAAGTATCGCACACAGCTAGGGGATCCAATTAATCCCTGGTTGGAATTCCAGTATACAATCAAAGGAAAGCAGAATGCTACACATGGCATCAGCATTACCGAAACAGCCTTTGATCTGGTTGATAATATCAAGAACGAAAGACCCAGCGATGTGATCCGCGCAGCGCTCTACCCCTTCCCGAAACTATTTGGAAAGAGATCTGATTTTAATGTCAGAAGCAAATACGACGGCAAATTCGAATGTTCCTTCTTCCTGCGGCAGTTTGAGGTGCTGGCCCGAAATGTATCTCAGATCCTGATTGTAAATCCGGGTCCCGACTTTCTTCTTGCTTGGTCTCAAAAAGCTAGGAAGTATGGATGTAAATGCTGCGTTGCTGTGCCGAATATCTATGTGGCCTCCGCCTATCGAATGGAATTTAAGAACCTTCAGTTCAGCATCTTTTCTGATATTGCCAACTATGCAAAAAGATTTGACCTGATCGCCATCGTATCCCCGTTCACAGAGGAAGAATTCAACATTGGCGCAATGCTTTCTGCCGGCACGGATAATGCCAATTTCATTGCATTGCTTCCTCAGACCTTTATATCTGCTTCTAAGGATAACATTTGTACGCTCTTACGGGATCACGGTTTCCTTCCCAGTAAGATCATTGCAATCGCATCCGATGCTACTGTCACCCAGCCCAGAAAGAAAATGCTTTTGTTCGCAGGTCGTAGCGTCGATCCCAATGCGCCGGTTCCCGTTTTCTTTACCCAGTGTGATGAAAGCGCCTCCAATCTTATCGTTGAAAAAGAGTATATCCATGTATCTCAGCAACAGCTGAAAAAGCCAACAACCCTGGTCAAGCTCCGAAAGGATTTTGAAAAAGCAAAAATCGACCTGGACGCGGTGAAGCACCGTAAGCGGCCATCTGTCTATCAGTTCTCCAATGAAATCTCGCTGTACTATACCGTACACCGGGACAGGTACGGCGTTTATGTTGGCGAGGCCTATTACAGAGGAAAATCGACACCTGAAAACACAAAGGATAGGCAAGTGCGGAATTCCCCTGCAACCCAAAAAGGTCTGCGTTGTAAAGACCGGGAATCCGTCATTGGCAAGCTGGAGAGCGTTCCCTTTCTTGATTCCATTTACCCCTATATCGTGGGGAATATGCTGGATCACTACGGTGATCGCCTTGTGGATTGCTCTCTGAAAACTATCTGGTTTTGCTGCCGCAGCCGCTTGCTGGCGCGACGGGACTACCGTGACGAAATTGCCCGAAACATCCTGTTCTGTCCCGGTGGAAACGCACTGTCTGCGCTTTGTCCATCGGATGCCAGCGATGAAGATTACCGCAATGCAATGCAGGCAATCATCCCAGAGGACAGCGTTGCCATCGTTAAGTACTGGCAGCAGTTAAATATCATTATGCGGGTTGCGGAGGAAAGCGGTTTTATCCACACAAATCCCATCCCTGCACTTCTACCGGAAATCAGCAATCGGGCATCCAAAGAGCTGCGCAATTTGCGAAATATGCTCACGAAGAAAACCTTCACCTTTGAGGAAGAGGCTCGAATCCTTTCTTATGTTCGTGAAGAAAGTGATGCGGACTTTGGCCCGAGAAAAGCCTTGCTGTTTGAGGATGACAGCACCTTGCTGCTTGGCCCGATCCATCTGTTTACCGGCATGAGTACCAGGGAAGCCTGCGCACTGACATGGGATGATTTTGAGGCCATTCCCGGCTTGAAGGCATACCGCCTTTTGGTATATAAGTTCCTATCGGATGAAGGTGCAGTAATCTATCACTCAGATGGCACTGCCTGCAGAAAAGTGCCGGTAGCCCCGCTGTTGGCAGATATGCTGAATAGCAGAAAAACCTATCTGCAGGCGATGTGCGGCTTTACAGAAGCCGAGTTGCGATATTTGCCGATCATTATGCCCAATAACAAAAAGACCCTTGCAGCACTTTCCAAGCCGTCCTTCTGCAAGTACGATGCTGCTATCCGGGTTTGCCGGTCTCTGATTGAAAAAGCCAACATCCCGACCCAGGAGTTGGTCCTGCCCGGTGAAGGTGACAAAGAGATCGTTGTAGATATGAACAAGTATCAGGGTGATATTTTCTACAGCAATTTTAAGCACCGGGCAAACCACACCTGCTCCTTTAACCGGGGAGAATTATCCTATGTTGTGGGCAACAAGGCTCCGGATACATTCTCTCAGCATTACTGTGACTACACAAACGACCTGGTCCAGTACGGGATGGTGCAAAAGCTGAACCGATGGAGCTATGCCCACGAAACCGGTGTGCAGAATGCTGTACAAAGCACATCCGAAGCTTCAACATTCACCCGCAGCACCACCGTCCATTCAGACCGCAAAAAGAACCATTATAACGCCGTCTCTATCACGGTATCCCCTACAAAGGAATTGCCCGGAAGCTATATTGATGTTTTGGTTGAATGCGATCACGGCGTAACCGGCAGCATTGCCGTATATGGCACAGGAAAGGAGGATGGTCGTTTATGACAGAGTGGAAATGCTTTGTTGGTGAAGAGCACACCTTTTACGGAATCTATCACGATTACTACGAAGACTTTGAGGAACATTGGAAGGCAGATTCTACGCAGAGAAGTAACCACCTGCGTTACTGCAATCAGATCATCCCGCTGCTTGGGAATCACGATGAGACCCCAATCAGCGCCTATACCCAGGAAGATTACGATGCTGTGATTCAGACTTTGATCCGGCGGGGCCAGGATACAAAGGGCAAACAGTATATGCCCTACAAGGAAAGCACCCTGCAGGATTTTCGCCGTTTGATCTACTACGTCGTGGAAACAGCCGCCAGACACGGCGAATGCGATAATGTGCTTTGGGAAAGCAACCTAAATCCCGAAGCCACAACGGAAAGCGAAGAAGTAAAAGCCAATCAGGCGCTGCTTTGCAAGTCACTGACCATCCCCCAAGAGCAGGCTGTGGCCAAAGCGCTCCTTTCCGATCCTCTGCAATCCGGTCAAAACATGGGCTTGCTGTTAATGTATTCCCTGGGGCTGCGTAATGCGGAAGCCTGCGCGGTAGATTACGGCGACATCAAGCCAATGCAAACCCATCCTGACTGCCCGGTAATATGGATCTACAAAACCACCGGCTATGATACCAGTGCAGGCAAGCTGGGCGGAAAGACCAGGAATGCCGACCGCATTATCCCGGTGCCTGATAAGGTTGCCGCGCTGATCGATGAGCGGCGTCAGTATATCGAGTCGCAACTTGGCAAATCCATCGATGATTATCCCATTGTGTGCAACAACGACCGTTGGGACGTCCGATGCTCCGCCCGGGAGTTAACAAACGCAGCCCGCGTCCTGTTCCAAAACATTAGAATAAAAGCTTCTCAAATGGCATCCATCAATGAGGACCTTCAAGAGGACCCCATATCCGATAGAGACAGCCTGCCGTTTGAGGATCGAAAAGACCCTACAGCCTATCTGTTTCGCCGTAATTTTGGTACGCATTTACACATTCTCGGTTTGAACGAACCGGAAATTGAGTATGTGATCGGGCACGACATTGATGACCCTTACGAAACCCGGAACGAATTTGTGAATGAAGAGAAACTGTTTGCCATTAAACAAAAGATGGATCGCAGGCCTTTGGTCAACAGTGACCTTTCTGAGATCGCGCGTATCGATGTGGGAGAACGGCTGCAACTGCAGCATTCCGCCTATGTGCAAATACCGGCAGAATCCGCAGAAACCGAGATGCACATTACCGCAAATGAACCCACAGACAACATTAAAGTTTCCCTTTCTTCCCACCCACAGAATATGCGTATCCAATTAAATTGCCGGCGTTACAATGTGAAGGAAACTGAGTACGATCGCTTTGTGGATACGCAGCAGCAGTATCATAAGGTCTATACCAAAGCATAAGAAACGGCAGCCAAGTGCGAATCACTTGGCTGCCTTCGTTTTAAGACCGTTATTTTTTAGTTTTTTTATATTCCGGAATCGCATAAATCTGATTCTTGGAATAGACAAGGGACCTCTGTGCGCCGTAAAAATGCTCTGGGGGCTTCGCAGCAAATGCTGCATATTCCTCTTCATCCAGCTCCGCCCAGTCACCGGCCACTAACACCATATCATACTTGGGAGCAGTGCTGCTGATACCGTTGCTTTCCGTATTGCGGACAAACAGCTTTTTGCAGGCCTGATTGTACGCCTTCCGATCTTGAAACACAAGCACAAACTGCTTCTGTTTGTACTCGGTTTTAGACTCGCCCTTTTTTCGAAAACCGCTAAACGACGCAAACAGAATGGCATTGGCTCTGTTGACAGGCCACCGTGGACGCACCGCAAGCACGCGTTTCCCCAAGTCCTCGTGTCGGGCAAAGAACCCGTCAAAATCCATATACCACAGGAAAATATCCGATCTTAAGCGAGAGCCGATACGTTCATACGACTTAATTTCCTTAATACCGGCTTTCCAGAGTTGACTGAGTGTTCTGCAGGGAAGGATCACAGGTCCGGAATCAGCTTCGCCCTCCTCTTCATCACTTTCATCTGTATCGGAATCGGTACCATACTCGGATTCATCCCCATACAGGTATTCGTCCTCCATTTCAGGCTCAACGAGGCCCTCGTCCTCATCGGACTCCCAAGAGGGTTCTTCCTTTTCGCGTACCGGGTGAAACAGATTGTCAAACAGTTCCTCAATATCTGTTAATTTGGGATCATATGCTCTGTTCGTTCTGTCCAATTGCTTGCAGATGCGATCCGTATGCTTTCCGCCTTCATAGCAACGGAAGAACTGCGTATCGCCTCCCAATACAGGGTGTACATCCACACCGCAGTAGGGGCATGCAAGACGTTGACCGGAATATGCTTCTTCAATTTTAACAGTCCTGTTTGTCTGCTTATCGATTGCTTCAACGATCATCACATTCACATCCTTTCAAAAGTGAATTATAAGATAAATATCATAGCAGCTCATGGCAAGAAAACCACCAAACCTGCCAAAGGCTATTTTTACCTTACACTTAAGTAATAAGAATTTTCTGCCAAAAAGTCAAGGGGTGCACCCGGCTTTTTTCTCTCCGAAATGAAAACTTTTTGTGACGAAAATGCGCGTCAGATGTTATCATCTGACGCACATTTCCATATCGTGTTATTTCATTCAACAGGCTCAATTAAATCTTCTGCTTTGCAGTGCAGTGCATTCGCCAACATCATCAGATACTCAGCCTGCGCTTTGTTGATGCTCTTTTGCCGCTGCTCGTATTGCTGGATCGTCCGCACCGGAACGCCGGACTGCTCTGCCAGCTCGCTCTGACTCATGCCCGCCCGCTGACGAAGCTGTTTCAGTTTTGTCTCCGGATTGGCGGCACGGTACAGTTCGTTCATCCGGTCGCAAAACTGGCGGATATCCATTTCGTGATAAGGCGAGTACATACGAATGATATCATCAAGGGGAACGCATTCCAGGATATCCAGGAATGACATAGCGGTTTCCCACTGGTAATAAGCTAGTGCCCAACCTGCCCAGTATTCCGGGCTTCTGTCTGCCGAATACCTGGGCTGCGGATCCTCTATCTGATGATTGGTCAGCTCCAAAACCCGGTATGCCAGCTCTACGCCGGACATTCCAACGGTTACGTTAAACTCGCCCTTTTCAAACCGCTTAGCCAAGCCGGAATTCATAAACAAATCAAAAAAGGTGCAGGGATCATAACCCAAGTCATAGGTGGCAAAGTCCAGCATGCGACCCAAATTGTTACGGGCCTTTTCCAAATAAACCTTATGATAAGCGCGGATCATTTGGTTTCATCTCCTCATCCATAATCTGCATAATGTACAGATCCCCACGCTGGCGCTTAAAGCGTTCTACATCGAAGTACTGCCGCCGGGCCTTTTGGTCTCGGGACTGCTGTTTTGCGTACCATTCTTCCCGTTCAGCAACTTCCGCACCGATAAAACGAATCCGATCAAATGCCTTTTTGCTCTTCAGCACGAACTGCTGACCCAGCTTGCCCAGGTGCATAGCATTGTTCAGCTGCCGGTAGGAGATAGTGCCATTGATAAAGTCCTGAGCAAAGGAAAAATAGCTGTCGTCTGCCCGGTATCCAATGATAGCGTCATAGTCTTTATAGTCAACGGCAAAGTTCTTCAGAATGTACTCCTTTGCTTCCAGAGCCAGGGCAGAAGGCACATCAAACTCCCGATTTTCCAGCAGTACTGCCAGCCAGTGGAGAATGCAGTATTGCGGATCGTTCAGATCTAAGATACGCAGGCCCTCGCAATCCAATTCATAGCAGTTTGCATAGCCGTCCTTATCGTGGGACACGCCCCATTCCTTCGCCATCTCCAAACTGTCGGTGCAGTAAAACCCCAGACCGTAGTCGTTATATCGCTTTCCCTGTCCGAAGACAGGCTTTTCAATAATGCTGCAGGAACCGTGATAAAGTTTTCTTACCATAGGTATCATCTCCTTTCTGTTACATATTATACTCCCAGAGGAGTATAATAGTCAAGAGTAATTCAATATATTTTTGTTATGAAAAAGTCTGCGTCGGTGACAAAAGCTGAATCCAGTTTGCGAAAACCGTAAAGACTTTTGCCGGCAGCCGTGCTTGAGATGTCATTGGTCACATCCATGTTCCACCATGTACCATCGTAGTACACACGGTTCCAAGTGTGTTGAACAGAGTTGTCTTTATAAGATATTCCGTCAACAGCGTAACACGGAATGTTTTGGCTTCGGCAGAGCGCAGCGAACAGATGGGAAAAGTCAAAGCAAACACCTTGTTGGGTGCGAAGTGTTTTGCGAACATCGAAATACTGGAAGAGCGCATTGTAGCCATAATCGTATTCAAGGTTTTGGAGCATCCAATGATAGATCGCCTGTACCTTTTCTGCATCAGTATCACAGCCTGCGCAAATTTCGTCAGCAAGCTCTTCTGTCTGCGTATCCCACAGAGTTGTACCACCGTTAAGAAGATAAGGAGTCTCCGGTTTGCTGACGAAATTATACGAGGTAAACAGCGTCACTACGATAAGCGCCGAAACTGCCAAAACATATATTTTCGTCAGCAGGTTGTCCTTGCCGGAACTGTTATCAAAGATCGCCAGATACATCATTTCGGCGGCAGTGGTTATCAGCGTCATCATCGGCAGAAGTCTGCGGCATAAAACAAAGCTAAGGGTGTTCATTAAAAGAACAACAAACAAAATAATGTACACGATTGCACGCATAGGTGCAGACCGTACTCTGATGACGAAAAGTAAGGGCGGTACTGCAGAGAGCAAATAGAATGTGAGCAACATAGGCGAAAGCACAAGAAAGTCTTTCAGATATGCACCCAAAAGCAGATTATACACCACTAAGATAGCGAAGAAAATAAGTCCCGATTTTGACTGCAATGTACGCGAAAATAATTTAGTCATCATTGCAAACCCTCATAGACTTTTGCCAGATATTCAAGTACGTGCATTGTTTCTGCGCTGAGATCATTTACATTGCACAGCCTTTCAAATTCCTGACAGAGCTGTTCCATCTGACTTTTGAGTGCTTTGTGGACACGGGGATTTCCGGTTACCACAACATCCCGCTGCAGCATACGGTTAATGCAATACTCCTGCTTTGTCATACCGGACAAGGCCACCAAAGCATCCAGTTCCGCATTTTCTTCCGGAGATATACGGACGCCGATTGTCTTGCTGCGCCAGCGTCCCTGTCCGTCACGAGCCTTAGCTGACATCTGCAGCACCCCCTTCCTGTAGTGCATTCAGATCAGTAGCCATTTGCCGTTGGACAGTGGGAAACAGATGGGCATACCGGTAAGTGATATCGATGGACTCGTGGCCCATTCGCTCTGCAATCGCCACGGCACTATATCCCATATGAATAAGCAAGGATACGTGGGAGTGCCGCAAATCGTGAACCCGAATACGCTGAATGCCCATTTCCTTGCTGCCTTGCTCCATCTTGCGGTAGAGATAGCTCTTGGATAAGTGAAACAATCGGTCGTCGGGTTTCGGCTCATACAGTTTTTCAATGTAGTACTGTATCTCCTCCACCAGGAATGCCGGCATTTCCACGATTCGGTTGCTCTTTGGTGTCTTGGGTTCGGTGATTACATCCTTTCCTTTCAGGTGCTGAAAGGTCTTTGTGATGGAAACTGTCTTCTTTGCAAAATCAAAATCGTCGATGGTCAGGGCCAGTGCCTCACCCTCACGGAGACCGCACCAGTAGAGCATTTGAAAATAGTAGTAGCCCACAGGATCGTCCATCATATATTCCGAGAATTTCAGATACTCCTCACGGGTCCAGCATTTCATTTCAATACCTTTTTCGCTGCCCATATTTCCAACCGTTCTGGCAGGGTTTTCCGAAAGCTTGTGGTAACGGACCGCATGGTTGAAGATCGCGCTCAACTGGTTATGAATCGTTTTCAGGTACGATTTGGAGTAGGGCTTGCCATCCTTGGGATCGCGGTAAGTCAGCAGCTCATTTTGCCAAAGCATAATATCTTTTGTAGTGATTTCACGCATACATTTTTTGCCGAAGTAAGGTATCAGTTTGGTGTCAATAATATTGCCTTTCATTGACAGGGTGCTCTCTTTGATCCGGGCTCCCCGTTCTTCCCGATAGACCTGGACGAAATCTGCAAAAGACATATCCAGATTGCCGCTCTTACGGGCCAGAAAGTCACGCTCATACTGCAGTGCTTCCCGCTTGGTTGCAAAACCTCTTTTGGTAACCCACTTGATTTGATCGTTCCAGTTTTTATGTTTGATTTTAACGGTCCAGGTGTTTCTGTCTTTTTCCTTATAAGCAGGCATATGCTCACCTCCTACGCGATGCCGCCGTAGATCTTCTTTTCAAAATAGCTACGGCTGATGCGACCGGAAACGATGATATAGCCTGCCGCCACCAGTTCATCATTCAATCGACGAATGATCTTGTAGGCCATAGGCACCGAAATGCCCATGTACTGCGCCACATCGTTGGCTGTCAAAAATCTTTTGTTTTCCATAGTGTTTCCTCCTAAGTTTGTTATAGAGAAAACAAAACACCGTGCAGGGCTGATAGCTCTACACGGTGCAAATCATAATATGATAGCCGGGAGTAACCTCGCAAAGATACACTTTCCCTCTTGCAAAAAAGATACAAAAAGGATATAATATCCCTGCGGTGCGGGGTAATCCCGTTGTGTAGGTGCCGAATTCACCTGCGCAGGTGCATGGGAGTTGGCGCTCCCTTGCACTGCCGTTGTTTTATTTTCTATCTGTATTATACTATATGCGGTACCATATATCAATATGGAATGTTGCACAAATATGCGGTCCCGTATAATGCGTATTTGGGTCCATATATGTGCAACCTGCCAATTGACAATTAACAACCGGCTATGTTACCATCAGTTTGGAATGGAGGGATGATTATGGCACTAACTGACGCACAAAAAAGAGCACGGGATAAGTGGCTAACTGAAAAAGTGGAGGACATTCGTTTTCGTGTTCCCAAGGGCAAAAAAGCCATCATCCAAGAGCACGCAGCCAAACTGGGCGAATCCGTAAACGCCTTTATCAATCGCGCTGTAGACGAAGCATTGGCTCGTGATATAGATGGAATGGAACGCGACAAAGAGTCCGGAAAATTTGATCCCAAATAGTAATACTGGTTCACTGCTTCTATGATTATGCGTGTTTGCTTATATGCATAGATCCCCAGCCGAAATTGGCTGGGGATCTTTATGATTTAGCGGTTGTTTAATTGGGTTTATCTTCTACAGCATTCTGTAATTGCGTTGTTCTACAGCATATCCACAGCCCGGTTTTGGTTGCCACTGGTAGATGTTCTTATTATCTTCCGGGAAAAGCTGTTCCATGATTGCAGCGATTACACCGCCGTGGGTGATGATGCAGGTATCTTCCCGAATCTCAGAGAATGCCGCCAACACCCGCACTTTCATCTGCGCACCGCTTTCGCCCTTTGGCGGTATATTTGCGCTATTGTCTCCGGCAAGCCACGCCTGATAGTCGGAGGTATCTTTTAGCTCGTCATAGCTGCGCATTTCAAAAATACCGAAGTCAACCTCCCGGAAACGAGGATCTTCCACGTAGGGCACATCACCAAACAGAATACGCAAGGTTTCATTTGTCCGTTTCATACCGCTGGTAATGAAGCGGACATTTTTAATATCATAGTGAAGCGCTTGCAACTCTGCCTTGCCTATTTCAGATAAGGGTAGGTCTGTACTGCCACAGTACAAGTGTTTTTCGTTGGCTTCCGTTTTGCCGTGCCGAATCAAATAAATGGTCATTTCAGTCTTTGCTCCAATCCGCAGAAGATCCTGCTGACCTGATTTGCTTCCCGGCTAAGGTACTGCGCCAGTCTTCCGGCTTTCTGTCGCCAAGCACGGTTTTCTGCTCCCATAGGGACTACACCACAGAAGATATCCTGCAGGATCAAGACACTGTCCTTCCACTCCTCCCGGTGCGCCTGAAAATAGGAAACAGGATCTTGGTGGCCATAGACAAAATCTTCAATCTTATAGATGCATCGCTTAGAGAAATCAATCTCACCGGAAGTACAGGTGTACACCTCCGTATCCGTGATGCCAAAAGCGTCTTTCGCAAAATCCAGCTTGCCTTGATACGCACCGCCAATAATGAGAATCATAATAACCTCCTAAATGAGCGCATATACGGCCACGGCGCACAGTTCGCCAATTGTCAGTGCATAACCGGAAATATCACCGTTCATACCGTCCAGGGATTTGTAAGCACGCAGCAGAGCAAGACCGAAACCCGCCATGCAGCCAACAAGCGCAAAGCCGTATTTGCCGCAGAGCAGGAAGCCTGCTCCAAGGCATACGACAAGCATGACCGTCAGCACGATAAGGTGTGCTTTTGGTTTCTTCTGATCTGCATACTGGCTGGTGGACATAGGCTTTAACCCGGTAACAGCCAGGGCAGAACAGCAACGGCTGACCGCAGGGATAAAAATCAGAATCAGGTAATTGGCAGCTTCCGGTGCAGATGCAAAGAACGCAAACTGTGCAATCATCAGCAGAACAATGCCAATTACCGCAAAGCTACCTACACGCGAATCCTTCAAGATTTCTCTTCGGCGCTCCAAATCCCGCCAGGACTTGACTGCGTCGGTTACATCCATATAGCCATCCAGATGGATAAAGCCTGTGATGATGTAGGGATAGGCACAGAGGATCAGTCCCGCGACCAATGCAGGCAGCTTCAAAAAGCCACATACCCACGCAAGGCCAGCCCAGATCGCGCCAATCTCCAATCCTATGATGGGAAGAAACAAAAGCATCTTTCCCTTTGCCTTCTCGTCCCATATTTTCCACGGGCAAGGGATGGCGCAAAACATACTTTGGCACATAGCATAGGCGTGTAAAAGTATTTTCATATGCACAAATCCCCCTTGTGAATAATAAGCTGCCCGGCAGATATTTCGATTACTGTATCGCAAACTGCAGCCAATCGGCGGTCAATGGATGCCAAACACTTGCGATACACTTCTGTGCTTTCCGAATACCGCTCTGCATCCGAATAAATATAGTCGCTGACAAAGATGACATGCCGGATTGCCCCGGCAAATTCAATCAGCTCGTCGGCGCAACGGTTCGCCGCGCTTACGTCCATCTCGTAGTTCTTCTCGATGGGAAACAGAGAATTCTGGATCAGCGCAGTAACGCTGTCCACCAAAAACACACCGTCTTTATCTGCGGTGTTCAGGCAATCCATAATGTTCCGGAAGCACTCTACGGTCTCAAAACCCATACCTTCCCGGTCTGCAATATGTCGTCGGATACGTTCATCATCCTCAGCTCCCGACGAAATCATCGTTGCCACATAATAATGCTTTCCACCTTTGGCCAGCGCCACAGTTAGGTCCTGCGCCAGTGTGGATTTTCCGTTTTTGGCACCACCGGAGATAAAGTAAGTCATATGCTTTCCTCCACGGTGAATTTGTCGCCCTGGCGGATCTCGTCCAGATAGCCATCGTCAATGTCAGCCTCCGCAAAGGTCGCCATATCACCTATGATAGCGCACGCTGCTTCAAGCACCTGGAACGCAAGCGGGCAGCCGCTGCCTTCACCCAATCGCATGCCCAGCAGGAACAATGGCTGCAGTTCCATGGCATCCATGGCAAGCTTGTAGCCGATCTCGTAGGACGCATGGCTGGGCACAAGGTACCCCTTTACATTAGGACATAGCCGTACAGCACACAAAGCCGCAACTGAAGAAATAAACCCGTCGATTACCACCGGGCGGTGGGTTGCCGCCGCACCGATAAACGCACCGCACATGGCGGCAATATCGAATCCGCCTATCTTTGCCAGTACATCCACTACGTCGTTTTTATCAGGCTTGTTGACTGCAACAGCAGTTTTGATGACTTCCTTCTTTTTGCGGAAACTATCGTCTGTAATGCCACCGCCCCGACCGGTTACAGCTTCAGGGGATGCATCGAGTAAGACAGACAGCACTGCGGCAGAGGTCGTCGTATTGCCGATGCCCATTTCACCGATGCCTATTACATCTGCATCGGTTTTTTGCGCCAATTCGATTCCGGTCAACATTGCCTGGACTGCCTGCTCTCTGGTCATAGCAGGGCCAATTGCAATATTCTGTGTGCCGTAAGCGATCTTGCGGTTTAGAACCGCAGGCTCCTTGATGTCCGCATTGACGCCCACATCACAGACAGTAATCTCACAGCCAAAATGCTTACACAAAGTAGAAGCACCGGTTTTGTGCCGTGTCAGGTTGATGGTCTGCATCAATGTCACACTTTGGGGCGCACTGGATACGCCCTCTGCCACCACGCCATTATCAGCAGCGAATACCAGAAGGTGTTTCTTTTCAATTCGGTTGTGTACTTTCCCAGTAATGCCCGCAAGCTGGACGGACAAGTCTTCCAATCGACCCAATGAACCGGGCGGTTTTGCCAGCTGCGCCTGCCGCTGACGAGCTGCAGCCATAGCTGCATCATCCAGGGGAGAAACAGATGAAATATAATCTTGAAAATCCATACGGATCATTCTTCTTTCGCCTTACAATTTTGCTTTGCCAGCTCCGCAATCTGAGAGTACTTTGAAAGCACATAATCATATCCCTGCAAGCTATGTGGCAGCATGCAATTGGAGCAGTCCTTAAGACCATACTCAGTATAGGAAAAGTTACCGCCGCACTGATCACCCAGCGCGTATAGCGGGCAATAACAGAACAGACAATTAAACGCACTGTCGTCATTTACCTTATGGCAAGGGAAATATTCGCACTCCCGATTTTGAAAAAACCGATAACAGTTATCCATAAATCCACCTCAAATCCTATTGTTTTCTGCCAGCCACTCTACGGAAGGCTTGTCTTTCATCAGTTCCAGTGTATAAGTAGCCTCCGGGCAAAGCGTCTGCGCACGGTCAAGCAGCTGCTCCACAGGGATCGTGCCATCCGTGAGTGCATTGTGCTGATCCCGGGAGCTGTCGTTGTTGTGGATGTGGAAGTGGGAGATATACGGTGCCCAGGCTTCCAGCCAATCCATTACCGGCACACCGGAATAGGCATTCACATGACCAATATCCAAACAAAGCCGGAGCCGAGGATCATCCACGCCCTTTACGATGTCCAACAGCCACTGGGGATCGTCTTCCAAAACATTTTCCAGCACGATCTGCACACCGGGGTCTTCTTCCAGAAAAGCCTTCCAAAACAGAATGGATTGCTCCACATACCAAACCGGAAAATAGATCCTGGGATTATAACCGCCGTGGATCACAACCTTGGTGGCTCCATAGCGATTCGCCAGGTCGGTTGCCTGCCGGTAGCGGTATGCTGCCAACTCCCTGGCTTTTTTATCAATGGCGCAGGGAAACAGTTCGTTATAGGGAGCATGTAGTGTACAGCCCCAGATCCCCTCCAGCTTTTTTTTGACTACGCCATCCACACCGGCAAATTTTTCGTCCATATTCCAGGCGGTGCAGTATTCAGCAATCTCCAGACCAAGGCCGTACTCCTGTGCTACCCGGACCGCATCGGTGGATATGGTGGAAATATAGACTTTATCTTTTCTCACAGTGATCTCCTTGCTTTCTTGAAGCGATATTCCGTCCACAGCTCCAGCATAAGGGGCATTAAGCAAAAGACGGCATAACCGATGTAAAACACATAGGACATGGAGGTAATCGGTGTCATAATGATCTTGGGATCATAGAGGATATCCGTTTGTTTTAGCATTACTGCCATCAGAATCACAGTCAGACTTGCAAACACGCCTATTACATAGGCTCTGTCCCGGTTATCAAAGCGGTAAATGGAAAAGGCTTTTCTGCCTCGCAAAGTGTTGCCACGGCTGCGCATAGATTCCGACGCAACAGTTAGGGAGTCTATTGTCCAGGTAATCAGCATGGATAGTATCCGGATGCTATTCCTCAGTCGCCGAAACAGATTACCTTGATTTGCACCTCTGCCAATGCCGCGCTGGGCAGTGTTGATTTTCTTCGCCTCTTTCTTGATGCGGGGCACCATACGAAGAATGATCGCCAAAAACAGGCTCAACCGAGGACTAACCTTGCCAAAAAGGTATACTACTTTGTCTGTTGTGAACACAGAGTACACACAGGAAAACCAGATCAGCACACCGGCAACCACAAAGCCCAGAACAAAACCATACACAAGGCTCTCCAGAGTCATATTGTTGCCGATCATATTCTGCTGCAGCACGGTCACACCAAAATGGTTATAGCTGCTGTAGTAGAATGCGTAGGCCGCTATAAACGGAAGCAGTACAGTGTTGAATATCAACGCCTTCCAACCGTTGCGCTTAATGCTGTAAATAAACGCACAAACGAAAGAAATCAGCAAAAATACGGGATGTTGAAAAGTAATCATACCAGCGATTACAGTAGCAAAGTAAATTAAATTCACCGCGGGGTGGCATTTCTCAAAGCCCATCGTCGCCCTCCATCATCCCGTACTTGACCTGAATGCGGTCCAGCTTGTCAAGCAGAGGTCTTCCGAAGAGCAGCATAACCAGCACAGTGCAAACCGCCTGGCTGATGTTCACAGAAAGACCTGCTGTGTAAGTGAGAAGCACAGAGTTCCAGTTGATATCAGACAGCATTAAGAACACACTGGAGGTATCCAGCAGAGGGCCAACCCACAAAATCACCGCAAGGAAACCAAAAATTGCCATGATCAAAGGCTTTCTTGGCAGCCGGCCCTTGGCAAACAGAAAGCCTGCCAGCATACCGCCCGCACCATAGGCCATCATCTGCCAGGGTGTGTAGGGGCCTTGTCCGTAGAAGAAGTTGCTGGCAAAAGCAGAGATCGCACCTACCATAAAACCTGCCTCCGGTCCGAACGCAATGCCGCTAAGCATGATAATGGCAAAGATCGCCTTGAAATTAGGAATGGGAATTGCCACACGGGCCGCGATGGCAATGGCACACATAACGGCAATCACAACCAATTCTCTGGCCTGGGGTTTTCTGCCTTCAAAGGCCATAAAGAACGGGATCATCAGTTCCAGAATAATCAATGTACCGGTGATGTAGTAGCTGCGTCCCGGTATTTTTGTTCCCAGGAATAAAGTCGCAGGAATCAGCAGCAGAAAAACAAGCAATGTGGCTATGTTGGATTTCTTCATTCCCGGACCTCCTGATTCTGCCTGCACAGCTGCACCACATCCTCGGCAGTTACCGCCATAGAGAACACATGGCGGCTCATACGGTTGGCGGCGGTGGTATAGAAGCTGTTATTGCCAAAGAAACGGCGGGGCGTATCGGTGGTCAGCATCTGTCCGTCGAAGAACATAGACACCATATCCGCATACTTGGCGCAGAACTCCACATCGTGGGATACCATGACGATGGTGATGCCTTGCTCCTTCAGCTTGCAGAGGATTGCTGCCAGCTTCTCCTTAAAGAAGCTGTCGATGCCTTTGGTAGGCTCGTCCAGCAGTAAAAGCTTAGGCTCGGTGAGCAGCACTTTAGCCAGTGCGCTGCGCTGTTGCTCACCGCCGGACAGGTCATAGGGATGGCTGTCAAGCAAGGTTTCAATTTCACAGACAGCTGCAATCTCTGCAATTCTCTTTTCGTCCTTGGTCATTTCCGCCAGATCATCCCGAACGGTTTTCTTGACAAACAAGCTCTTGGGATCTTGCGGAAGCATAGCAAGGCAGCCGCCGAACAGTTCCGAAGACTTGTATTTCTCCACCGGTTTACCAAAGACCTTAACTTTGCCATGGTAGGGCTTACAGATGCCGCAGACAGCCTTTAAGGTGGTTGACTTACCTGCGCCGTTGCCGCCCACAATGGCGTACAGCGCGCCCTTGGGAACTTCCGCAGACACGCCTCGCAATACATCCGGACTGTCTTTTTCGTAACGGAACCACAATTCCTTCAAAGAAAGGGCAGGGTTCTCAATTTCATCCTCCAATTCTTCCACGCTCAGGGCATTGACAGTGGGAGCGGAATAGGTCTTGCTGAGCCAAGTACGGCCTTCCCGCACGGTCAGGGGGCAATCTCCTGAACCTTCTGCACCATAGAATACACGGACAGGGGTAGGCATTGCGGCAAACATATCATTCTTCTGCTCATACAGCAGCTTTCCAATATTACGAGGGGTATCGTCGGCAATGACCTTACCACTGTCCATGACGATGGCACGGTCTGCATATGGGAAAATATCCTCCAGACGGTGTTCTGTGATAATAACAGTAGTGCCCAGTTCAATATTGATCTTGCGAACCGTATTAAGAAAATCCGATGCGGCAATGGGGTCTAATTGGCTGGTAGGCTCATCCAGAATCAGTACCTCTGGTTGCATCGCCATGATGGATGCCAGGTTCAGCAGCTGCTTCTGACCGCCGGAGAGGTTAGCAACATCCCGGTGGAACCAATCCTGGATGCCGAAATAACAGGCCATTTCCGCGACCCGGGAGCGCATGGTTTTCTGATCGCAGCCGAGGCTTTCCAATCCAAAGGCCAGTTCGTGCCACACCTTGTCTGTAACAATCTGATCATCGGGATTCTGCATCACATAGCCGATTTTGGCAGACTGATCCCGCTGGCTAACCTTTTCAATAGGCATTCCGTTAAACAGGATCTCGCCGGCTTTCTTGCCATGAGGTGCCAATACAGATTTCAGTTGCCGTAGCAAAGTCGTTTTACCACTGCCAGACTTGCCGCAAAGAACAATATACTCTCCCTTCTCGATGGTCAGGCTCACATTGTCCAAAGATTTCTTGCCTTTGGCGGTAGGATAGGAAAAACTCAAATCCTTGATCTCGAAATGTGCCATTGGATGGCCTCCTTTATATGTAATGCAGTAGGAATCAGAAGATAACAGGTATAGGCTACAAGCCCCCAGGAAACAGGCGCAAGCTCAATCGTCGGTACAAAAGCGGCAGCAAACTGGCCGTAACAGGCAGCAGCAATTGTTAATGCAATTAGGATCGTCATGACACACAGTAAAGCCCAATCCATTACAGTCATGCGGTATATCATAAAGCTACTTCGTTTTGCAGATCCATATCCACGGGCACGCATAGAATCACCAGTAACCACACTGCCCTCTAAGGCCCAGCTTGTGAGTGCACCCAGAACCGTTCCCCCGTCGTGCAGTTTTTCTTTTGTCGTAGCAGTTTC
>JAGBEM010000172.1 GCA_017936985.1 Oscillospiraceae bacterium | reverse complement strand
CGGATCGGTGAGATCGAGCCCGGAAAGAGCGTGTATGTGATCTGCCAGAGCGGACTGCGCAGCTATATTGCCACCCGGATCCTGGAGGGCTACGGCTTTGATGCCTACAATTTTGCCGGTGGCTTCCGGTTCTATGATGCGGTAATGCATGACCGGGCATTGATCGAAAAGGCGAGCCTGTGCGGTATGGACAAGTAAAACAGTACACCCACTGCTACAAAAAGCAGTGGGTGTTGCCATGTTAATTGCTCTGAAAGAAGCTGTTTCTTTACAGGAAACAATCAATCCTCACTGGAGCCGTCATCGGTCGGTTGCTCCAGCTTGGTGACGGTGGCATAAGCGATCTGATGATCTTCCACACGGGTGATGTGGATATGCAGGCCTTTGAAGTCCAGTTCAATATTCAGTTCGCCGTCATTAGGGATCATATCTAACTCATTGAACACAAGACCTGTAAAGGTGTCAACCTCCTCCAGACCGATTTCAACATCCAAGGCCTCTTCAATATCAAACAGGTCCACATTGCCAATGATCGCCCAGGTGTTTTCGTTCATCTGCTCAATGTGAGGGACAGCGGCTTCTTCCTCGGGGGTATCTTCTCCCAAATCACCAACCAACTGCTCAATCAGATCGTTCAGTGTCACGATGCCGACCACACCACCGTATTCGTCCAATACAACAGCCATAGAGTTGCGTGTCTGACGCATATTGCGGAACAAGATGTCTGCTTTGATTGTAGCAGGCACAAAGAAGGCGGGCTTAACAGCCTCACGCATCACAGCATCCCGGCTCTTATCAGACAGGCGGAAGTAGTCTTTTGCGTTCAGAATACCAACAACATTGTCAGCGGATTCCTCACAAACAGGATACAGCGTATGGCGGCTATCATGGATGGTCTGCTCCCAGACCTCCATCGCATCTTCAGTCCAAAGGATCGTAATGTCGGTACGGTGGGTAGCAATTTCCTCAGCAGTCAGATCATCAAACTCAAAGACATTCTGAATGAATTCCTTTTCCTGCTGGTCGATAGCACCTTTTCACTGCCGGCATCTACCATCATGCGGATTTCTTCCTCGCTGACTTCTTCGTCAGCTTCGTTGGGATCAATGCCGATGAGTCGGAGAACAGCGTTTGTAGAAACAGTGAGAAACCAAACGATGGGCTTAAAGACAGAGGATATCCCGCTGACCAGTCCGGAGATGCCCAGAGCCAGCTGTTCAGAACGCTTCATAGCAACACGCTTGGGAACAAGCTCGCCGAAAACAAGGGTAAAGTAAGACAGGATCAGGGTGATCAGAACAACAGCTACAGCATCCAGTGTCGCGCTGGGAATGTTCACGCCCAGGCTCACTACCCAGTCTACCAGTGGCTCAGAGAAGTTATCCGCAGCGAAAGCCGAGCCAAGGAATCCGGACAGCGTAATGGCAACCTGAATGGTGGCCAAAAATTTGGCCGGCTCGCGGGTCAGCTTAAAAAGGCGTTTTGCCTTTTTGTTCCCGTCGTCAGCCATACGCTCCAGCTTTGTTTCATTGATAGAGAGCACAGCAATTTCTGCACAGGCAAAGATCGCGTTCAGCGCGATCAGCACGATCTGTAATATAATCAATCCAAACATAATTATTGACCTTTCTATGTAACAATATATTTCTTCAAAACCGCAAAAAGACACAGCCCATGTGGAAAAGCATCCGCACAGGTCGTGTCTTAACATCTATATTTGAACAAAGTAATATTGTTATTTCGGTCAGGGTCAGGGCAACTGTCACCGGCGTCCATAATTTGAACTCGTCCTCCTTTTGGGATAATATTGAGATGAATTATAGGGCATATCGAAGTGTTTGTCAAGGAAGTAATATGTTGCTGTGGATCAAGAAGCAAGGCTATCAATCATCTGTGCGTACTGTTCCGGGTAATTCAGACTCAAGTCGCCGTGCCGGAATCCTGGAAGGTTTTTCAGGGTGCTGTTGGGGATCAGATCATGAAGCAACTTTCCGGATGTGCAGATTGATGCTTGCTCCTTGCTGCCGAAAACGATATGTACCTTGGCTTGCGTATCCCGGAGAGCAGGCTTTATGGAATAGGCACTGTTGCTTTCAAGAAATGCGATCATATCTTCTTTAGAGATTTTGCAGGTATCCTGGTAATAATCATCAAACAACGTCTGGGGGATTCCCAGATAGGCTGCCTGCAATTTGGCAAACCACTTCTGCTTGATCAGGCTGTAACTCATACCAAAGGTTGGTTTGATCAGGGTATGGGTCAGCTTCATAGGCTTAACCAGGACACTCTCGATTAAAGCAAATCTGCAAATATCGGGTCTTTGCGTCAGCATTTCCACAGCGATCTGCCCGCCAAGGGACAGACCACCAACTGCCAAGACTTTCCCGCCAAAATGCTCGTCGATATGGGAGATGATCCTTGCGGCATTATCTTCAATGGAATTAAAGGGAGCATCACTGTCTGCATGGCCATCCAGTATTGGAAGAACAACATGGAAACGATCTGATAAAAGTTGTGCCACATCCCGGTAGTTCCACCAGGACAGACCACCGCCGTGGAGGAGGATGATGGTTTGCAATTTGTGTGCACCGTATTCAACATACTGCATTG
>JAGBEM010000171.1 GCA_017936985.1 Oscillospiraceae bacterium | reverse complement strand
GCTTCTGATGCCATCCTCATATTTGCTGAAATCCACCTTTTCTGCATATACCATCATCAGCGCAGAACGCAGCTTCTGGAAGAACAACAAATCTGCCTTATACTTCTGCATTTGATCAAAACCGATGCTTTGGTACAGGGAGTAGTTGCCCACTGCCATAGTCATCATTTTGGAAAATGTCGCCAGTTTCTCATAGAACTCTTTTCTGAGTGCCTCACTCTCTGCTGTATCTTCCTTGTCAAAGAATGCCACCCAGGCTCTGGGGTTATTATGATCAAAAGACGCATTGCCAAAGAAATCCCACAATGCCTTGTGCGCTTGCTTCAGTTTCTCCTGACTCTCTGCAGCTGTTGCAATGGAGTCAGCAATGTCTGCCGGATCATATCCGGACAAACCAGATTGATCGTCGCTGTACATTTCCATTGCGTTATTCAGGTTGCCAAACAAACCCCAATAGTCAACAATCAGGCCGAAATCTTTTCCCGCAGCAATACGGTTAACACGAGCAATAGCCTGCAACAGGGAATGCTCCTTCATAGGCTTGTCCACATACAGCACACCCAGAGACGGTGCATCGAAACCAGTTAACAGCATGCTCTGCACAATTACAATATCAACATCCTCGCCGCCGATGATATTGTTCTTTACGTATTCTTCGTAATCATCATACTTAGTTCCAAACCGGGGATCGACTTCCTTTTTGAAAAAGTCCCGGATAATTGCCTTATCATTTTTGCCGATAACGCCCTCATCCCCCTCAGTGGAAACCGAATCATCGCAGATCAGCGCAGCCGCTTTTACACCGCCCAGACCGTTAATGGCATGCTCCAGCTGAACTGCCAGGGCACGGGTAGAGACTGCCGCCATTGCTTTGAATCCGCGGGGCTTGCAGTAGTTAAGAAAATGCTCATGAATATCAAAAGCAATCATTGAAAGACGCTGTTCCGTCTGTGCCAGATGCATGAAGGAACTCCACTTTCTGCGCATATCCTCTTTCTGAGGCTCGGTCAGCGGTGCAAGGATGCTCTTCAGATAATCGTCAATTCTGTCGCTGGTCACTTTCTGGGGAATGACACGGCCATCATAAACCAGCGGAACAATGACACCATCACGAATACCATCTTCAAAACGATAGGAATGTCCGATCTGCTTACCGAACTTCAGATATGTGTTGCTCTTATCCTTCCGAAGCAGAGGTGTTCCGGTGAAACCGATCTTGAAAGCATTGGGAAGTACCTCGTTCATCATATTATGGAATTCACCGGTATGAGAACGGTGGCTTTCGTCAATCAGAAGGAAAATATTCTCATCTTTGATCTTGGTTCTGGATTTTGCTGCAGCCTCAAACTTATTGATGGTTGTGGCGATCAGCGTGTTGCCACCATCCTTCAACAAAGAAACCAGGCCGCGCCCGGTGGTCGCTTCTACGGGGTCCATGCCAGTATGGACAAAGTTATCCCGCAGCTGCTTGATCAGATTCAGTCGGTCACAAACCAGAACAAATCTCGGGTTAACAATGGTTCTGTCTGCGATAATTCGCTTTACCAACATGACCATTGTCAGGGACTTACCACTACCCTGTGTATGCCAAATGACACCGCCACGGCTGTTGCAACCATCCTCACCGTGAATACGGCGCATCGTATTTTCAACACCAAAGAACTGCTGATAACGGGCAACCTTCTTAATACCGCTATCATACAGAATAAAGAAACGAATAATGTTCAGCAGGCGCATCTTGGACAGCATGGATACGATCACCTTGTCCTGCTCGGTAATGTGACCGTCATCCACATAGCGTTTCGCTGCTTCTTCCTGCCACTGTACATCCTCTTCGTGCCACTTGCAGTAAAACTCCTGCTTGGTTCCGGCAGTGCCGTACTTGACAGATTCCGGATTCATGGCAATTGCCAACTGCGTAAACTTAAACAGCTGGGGGATGTAGTCCGGCTGCCAGTTGCGGACGTTCTGCTTCACGCCCTCTTCCACATCCACACTGGACTTCTTGCATTCGATCACAACCAGCGGAATGCCGTTGACCAGCAGAACAATGTCAGGCCGGGCATACTTACCATTGGTACGCTCCACGGAAAATTCATCCGTAACCTGCCAAATATTGTTCTCGGGGTGTTCCCAGTCAATATAAGAAATGTCGAAGGACTGGGTATTGCCGTCATACAGATGTACATCGCAGCTTTTGCCGTAAATCAGCCGGTCATAGATCGCCTTGCTGGAGAACATCAGGCCACGCTCCAGGGGAGCATCCAGTTCGCGGATCGCTTCACCAATGGCATCGTCAGGAAACGGGGTCTGCTTGCCCCGGTAAATAAAGGACTGAGAAGCCAAAAATTCCCGCATAACATCCGGGAACAGTACATGCGACAAATGGCCGCGCTTCTGCTCGGCCTCTGCTCTGGGGATATATTGATAGCCCATGGCTTGCAGTTCCCGCAACGCTCTGTCCTGGGATTCCGGGCGTTCATTAAAAATCTGATGACTCGGCATAGTGAATACCTCCGACCTATATGATAAAGAGGCACAGCAGGGCTCTAAGGCCCTGCCGGCCTGGTACCGATTATTTCTTGTCCCTCGGCGGACAGGGGTCGTTGCCATGGCTGTTGGGATTCTGGATGGTGCCATCCTTGCGGTGGGGAATCAGTTCCGTACCCTGGTTGATACTCATTCTCCTGCCAGCTTCCATAGCCTCTTTCTTGGTCTCGTAATGACCACTGCTGCGCATTGCGTTTTCACGCTTCACATCCCAACCACCGTCGGGATTGGGGACGATATGATGTTCTTTTCTTGCCATGTACACACCTCAACCGAAAATCTTGCAGCAAGGACACTTCCAGCCGGAGCCAGCAGGCCTGTCAGGATGAATGGTGTTATCCAGCTTTTCTTTTCCACCAAAGTCGTGATAATTGTGGCATTCCTTCTCAAATGCCGCCTTGGCAGAAGTTGCGTAGCTGAACTTAAAGCGTGTGTACTTTTTTCCGACATGCTGCTTCAGCCTTGCCGCCACATCACTGTCGGAACGGCCTACGTACTGCCCAACAAAGATGTCGTCTTTCCTATAGCCCAGTGCATAGTTGCCAGCGCTTGTTTTGGTTACAACCGCATTAATTTTAGCAGTCGTCAGCTCATAAGAGCCATTCATGTCTAAAGTTGCCATTTTT
>JAGBEM010000170.1 GCA_017936985.1 Oscillospiraceae bacterium | reverse complement strand
GGTGCCATCGGTGACAAAGCCGGAATAGTCATGATTGCCCTGAATGGCGTAGTAAGGCAGGCCGGACCAGGCGGTAGTCAGGATGCCGGTCAGGTTACCCAGCTCGGTCTCCAAATTATACTGACTGGTATCATCGCCATCATAATAAACATTTCCGTCGGTATAGTCGCCGCCGAGCAGGGCCAGACTGGGAATCACACCAGCCTCTGCCATTGCATTGACGATAGTCTGAGGAACAGTCTTCTTTTCATCGGAATCAGCATCGCTGTTCTGATAGTCAGACATAGCGATCAGGACGGTGGAATCAGGATCATAGTTACCATAGGCACTCCACTCACCCTCGCCGACCTTGACGGTACAAGTGGCAGTAAAGTCACCGGCGGTGGCGGTGATGGTGGCCTCGCCCATGTAGCCGAAGGTCAGCTCGCCCTTTTCGTCAACAGAAACCACACCGGGCTCGGAAGAAGTCCAGGTGACGGTCTTGTCGGTAGCATCCTCAGGCAGGACAGTTGCGGTCAGGGTCATGGGCAGTTCACCCACGCCCACTTCCAGAGCGATCTGATCCAGAGTAATGCCGGTGACGGCAATCACTTTGGGTTCAGTAGCTTCCGTGGAGGGTTCCGTTGCTTCGGTAGACGGTTCGGTAGCTTCCGTCGAAGGCTCAGTAGCTTCCGTAGAGGGTGCAGTTGCCTCTGTCGAAGGCTCCGTTGCTTCGGTAGAAGGTGCGGTAGTCTCCGTAGAAGGCTCCGTTACCTCCGTGGTTGCAGCCACCGTCGGCTCTGTTTCCGTTGCCATGGCACCGACAGGCAGCATACCCATCAGAAGCACAAGGCTCAGAAGCAAAGCTATGGCGCGCTTAGAAAAGCTTCTTACATTCATGTTTATTACCTCCATCTTTTCGATGTATGATATATGATTTTAAGAGCGAAACCGCTCAGTCATATCTTAATTTGTGGGATCACATTGCGCTGATCACAGTGCTGTCAAATACGGAATCAATATGAAAATCACATCCGCTTTTTTCTACATTAAAATAAAAGGGATTGTCTTTTGCCCATGCAGGGTTTGATTCCGCCTGATCCTGCCATCTTTTATATGTATCCACAAACCCATCGTGCAGGGCTTCCTCGATATGCAATCTTGCTTTGACGGCATAATCGAAGCTTGAATAAAGTCCCACATAATAGCGCTTGCGCTGAAATCCAATCGTCACAAGCCATTTCCCGTCCGGCCCTTTGGACACGCCCCGGAAACCGCTTGTGTTATCGGATCGGGATTTTCTTCTCTCCAGAACCTCCAGGCAGGTATCCTCAATAAAAGTACAGGTATCATGCAGGGTTTCCTGCCGCTCCTGCCGGACACAGCCGCAGCTTTTGTAATAGCCTCGCACAAGACGATCTGCCGAAACCTGAATTTCGGTTCCGCATTCACAGCGGCACAGCCACATGACAGAACCCTTACTGTCGGTTTCCTTTCGTGGCTCAAGCGCTGTCAGCCTGCCAAAGACGCGTCCACGCAAATCCTCCGTCCGACTTTCTTCCATCTGTCGATGCAGACATCCGCAGCTTTTCCGTTTTTGATAGTGCAGAGAATGTGCAGACACAATACATTGGTTGCCGCAATCGCACTGGCAGAACCAACTGGACTTGCCATTCTCCATCCGCTTATCCAGACGAAGAACCGTTAGTTGCCCATAACGCTTGCCGGTCAAATCTTCCGGAACAGGGCCAAGAGATAATTTGCTCTTCTTATCGCAGCCGCAGTGGGAAACGGTGCCTCTTGTAAGCCGCTTGGTATTTACAAAAATTTCCTTGCCGCAATCACATCGGCACAACCATAGCCAGTAGCGATCCTGCTGCTCGTCCGTTCTTTCTATGACGGTCAGCTTGCCAAAACGCTGGCCTGTCAAATCCGCTGTCTTTCGCATTTCACATCCATCAGTCGTATGTTCTCGGCGGTTTGCCCGCACATTCGGGGCAGCCGCATTTTCTGCCGGTGGCTCTGGAATAGACCACGGTTTTCCACTCATGGCCCAGAGGACATTTCCACCAGACCTTTTTGGTGCTGCCGACGGTGACCATGGTGGGCTTCAGCGCGCCGTTTTTGGTTGGATGCCATTCGGCGGCGACTCGGGGCTCTTTGGTTTGCAAATCGTTGAATCCGGCAAGCACCTTTCTGCCGCTGCAGATCGGACAGCCGCTTCCGCCGGAGGTTCGGGACGCGACCCGGACCTGCCACTCGTGGCCTTTGTCGCACTTCCACCATACCTTTTTATTGCTGTAGGCGGAAATTTCATCTGGCCGCAGCTTTCCGTTCTTTTCGTAGCACCATTGACCTGCAATTTCGGGAGCGACAGTTTCAAGATCGGTTTCTCCAGGAATCACTAACAAGCCGCCGCAATAAGGACAGCCCTTTCCCGAAACACGGGAATCGATCCCCGCCTGCCATTCATGGCCCCGTTCACAGCGCCACCAAACCTTGCGGATCGTACCGCAGGGAACATCTCTGGGTGTCAGGCTGCCGTTTTTCGTGGGGTGCCACTGCTCTGCCAGCAACGGGGCGCAGGAAGCCAAATCATTTTCTCCGGGAATGATGGTTTTATTGGCACAAACAGGACAGCCATTCCCCTCCATGCGGGATTTGATCATAGCTTTCCATTCATGGCCTTTCTCACATTGCCACCATACAGACACATGGCTTCCGGGGAGGTAATCCTCCGGTCTGTGAGTCGCATTCTTTACAGGGTGCCATTGCTTTGCAATTTCGGGATACACCGCCAGCAGAGTGGATTCAGCTGCCAGCCGCTTACCTGCACAGTAGGGACAACCGGAATTTTTTCCGGCCCGCGTATATACACGGGATTCCCATTCATGGCCCTTTCCGCAGCGCCACCAGATCATTTTCTGGCTTCCGTAAGATACTGTGTCCGGTGTCAGATCATCATTTTTCGTCGAATGCCACTGCTCCAGCAGTTCCTCTCGCCCGAAGCGGACACAATACTCTCTCAAGGTCTGGCGCATTCTCTCTACTCCAAGTCGAATCTCTGTATGTACCAGTATCCCTTTTTTCGCAAAGGTACCTACTTTACGATATAGAGATATTTATACGTCTAAAATTATAGCAAAACGATTCGCATAAATCAATCCCCAAACGATACTTTTATTGATAAAAGTGTGGCGGTATAATCCACGGATACAATATACAAATTAGGAGTGTTGCCTATGGAAACCTTACAGCAAAGCACGACACAGTGTTCACCAACCCAACAATGCGAAAAGGAGTTGTTTGCAGATTACTGCCAGCAGTGGCTGACGGTCATTCGTCCGAAGGTGAAAGAGTCCAGTTATTCTATCTACCACAGCCAGGTCGCAAAGCACATCGTCCCATTTCTCGGCAGCTGTTGCTGCAACACACTGACAGATGAGAAGGTTGCAGCTTTTTCTGATTTTCTGCAAGAAAACCAGGGATTATCCGACAAAACGCAAAAGGATGTCCTCGTTCTGCTGACATCGATTTTGAAATATGCCGGTAAATTTGAGGCCCGATATTTACAGCTTCAGCCGATCTATCCCAGAATTGCACGGAAAGAAATGCGCGTTTTGTCCAGATTTGAGCAAGGGGTGCTGATCGAATATCTGCTGCAAGATATGGATCGTGTGAAATTCGGTATCCTGTTGGCACTGATGACCGGTATGCGAATCGGCGGGATATGTGCGCTGAAATGGGAACACATATCAATCCGTGACGAGAAAATACTTGTCCGGTCCACCTTGCAGCGGATTCAGCAGCAGGACGATTCCGGCATAAGCAAGACAAAAATTGTGATTACCACGCCGAAAAGTCAAAAGTCCATCCGCACCATTCCCATGAGCGATCTTGCAGTCGAGCTTTGCAGAAAAATGTATTGCCAGGAACAGGACGCCTATATCCTCACTGGAACGACAAGTTATATGGAACCACGAGTATTGCAGTATCGACTTCGGAAATATACAGAAGCCTGTCATTTGGAAGGGGTACACTTTCATACTTTGCGTCACACATTTGCCACTAGATGCATGGAAGTCGGAATGGAAACCAAGGTGTTGAGCGATATTTTGGGACACGCCAATATTTCGATT
>JAGBEM010000011.1 GCA_017936985.1 Oscillospiraceae bacterium | reverse complement strand
TGGGTCTGACCTCCAATCCCGATACCGGTACGGTTGGCTCTCCCGGTACTTATGAGGGCGTTATGTCCGTTGCTTCCATCAACGGTGTGGAAACGCCTTATATCCTGTATGGCGATACCATTATTTACTTCGATGAATCCAACAGCGGCGCGGCAGAGGAAAATGATTTCTGTGCCACCTTGCTGGGCGACAAAGAGTCTATTGAAATTGAATATGTGGTCATCCCTGGCGTAGGCAGAACCGCTGACTACACCGGCATGGATGTAAAGGGCAAGATTGCACTGGTGCGCCGCGGTGACAACACCTTTGAAGAAAAGGCCATGATTGCCGAAGCCCAGGGCGCGGCCGGTATTATCATTTACAACAATGTGTCCGGCGATATTAAGATGAATGTGGGCGATGCCAAGCTGGCAGTCTGCTCCATTTCTCAGAATGACGGTGAGCTGCTGGTCTCCAAGGGCGGCGGTACGCTGAAGATCAGCAAGAGCCAGACTTCCGGCCCCTTCATGTCTGACTTCTCCTCCTGGGGCCCCACGCCCAGCCTGGGCATCAAGCCGGAGATCACGGCTCACGGCGGCAACATCCTCTCCTCTGTGACCGGCGGCGGTTATGACCGTCTGTCTGGTACCTCCATGGCTTGTCCCAACCTGGCCGGTGTGGTGGTGCTGCTGCGGCAGTATGTGGTGGAGAATTTCCCGGAGATCGCAAATGACAGCGTCAAGGTCGGCGCTATGGTCAATCGGCTGATGATGTCCACTGCGGATATTATTTACAACACCAATGGTCTTCCTTATGCGGTCAGAAAGCAGGGCGCAGGCCTTGCCAATCTGCTCAGCTCCATCAATACCAAGGCTTATATTACCACTTATGATAAAAACGGCGATGTGATGGACAAGACCAAGCTGGAGCTTGGGGATGATCCTTCCAAAACAGGCCGTTACGAGCTGCACTTTACTGTTACAAACTTCGGTGATGAAACACTGAGCTACAATGTGGGCACCTACGTGATGACAGAAGGTGTCAGCGACACCAAGACCAATTCCGGTAAGACCACTGTTACGGAAGAGAGCTACCTGCTGGATGCTTCTGCTGTGCTGACCCACAACAGCGGTGAGGGCGGCGGCATTAAGGATGGCAAGCTGACTGTGTTCGCAGGCGGCAGTGTGGATCTGACGGTCACGGTGACCCTGACCGAAGAAGATAAGGCTTACTTGGATACCTCTTTTGAAAACGGTATGTATGTGGAGGGTTTTGTGACCCTGACTGCTGAAGAGGGCACCGAGATCGATCTGAATGTGCCTTATCTTGCTTACTACGGTGACTGGACCCAGGCTCCTATGTTTGACCTGACCTACTACGATACCAACGCTGATGAGCTGGATGACTCCATTTCGGTGGAGGACAAGACCATGGCGGATGCCTACGCGACTCGTCCTATCGGCGGTATTTCCGAGGACTATGTCAGCTACCTGGGCAGCTACTATTTCATGCAGGATCCCAAGGATATGGTGATCTCTGCCAATCCCAATTATGTTGCGCTTTCCAACCAGGAGGGCACGATCCATTCGCTGCGTTTTGTCTGGGCCGGTATGCTCCGGGCAGCCCAGCGGATCGAGATCACCATTACCGATGATACCACCGGTGAAGTGGTCTTTGAGACGGTGGACACCGATGTGCGCAAGTCCTACGGTGACGGCGGTAGCATTTATCCTGCCAATATTGAGATCGAGTTCGACACCATGGATTACAACCTGGCCAACAACACCGAATATACGGTGACGCTGGTAGGTTACATGGATTACGGCGACGGCGGTCTGCAGACCAACAAGAACAATGTGTTCTCCTTCCCGTTGGTGGTGGACTTTGAAGCGCCTACCGTTACCGATGTGGAGTTCTACTACGAGTACGACAAGACGCTGAAGAAAAACCGTCTGTATGCCAAGGTGGGTATGTACGACAACCACTACACCATGGCTTCCCAGCTGGGCTATGTGACCATGGAAACGGTGGATGACGAGCAAACACCGGTCATGAAAGCCTTTGAGCAGTATATGACTCCGGTATATTCTCAGTGCAACAGCACTACCTATGTGAATTTTGAACTAACGGATTATATCGATGAGCTGAAAGAAGGCGCAATGAATGACAATACCTTTGTGGTAACGGTCTATGACTATGCGCTGAACTATGCTACCTACGAGATCGGTCTACCTGACGAATATCTGGATTTCTATTTCGACAGCCTGGAAGAAGGCTTGACCCTGAGTCCCAATGAAGTATTCTCCCTGGAGCCTCTGGTCTATCCCGAAAGCGAATGGGCTGAGCTTCTGGAGTTCACCTCATCCCGTCCCAGTGTGGTTCGGGTGGTAAACAACAAGCTGGTGGCGGTTGCTTCCGGCAATGCGGTTGTGAAGGTCCGGGATCCTGCCACCAATAAGAGCATTACCTTTAAGGTTACGGTTCTGAAGGAGGGGGATGAGGGCTATAAGCGTTACGATAAGCCTGTTGCGGATACCTTTACACTGACGGGCTACAATACACTTAAAGCCTATTATATGCTCGACAGTGAGGACAAGGAGCTGGGCGATACCGGCGATACCCGCTTCTTTGAGGGCAATTATGCGCTTTCCATGTATCCGTCTGAATCCGTGGGGCTGAACTATGATCTGGATGCTTATTTCCCCAACGATACGGAAGTGGTGTTTGAAACCAGTAATGAAAACATCGTTAAGGTAGATGCTTACGGCAATGTGACTGCCGTGGATGAGGGCTTTGCCTTTGTTACGGTGAAGATCCTGATGGATGGAAAGAGCACCTACTATTCAGAATCCGTTTCTGTAGAAGTCAAAGATCCTTATATTACCAACGGCGCCAGCCTGACCCACTATTACGGCAACGGCGGCCTGGTCGTAATCCCTGGGGATCTGCACTTGAAAGAAATCGGCGCATTTGCCTTCTCTAACTTTGAATACATTGCTAAGACAGCAGAAGAGCTGGCTTTTGACGATGCGGAAAACACAAAGCAGTGGTTCATCGGTGACAACACCGTGACCAAGGTCATTATCCCCGAGGGCGTGGAGAAGATCAGCCAGTATGCGTTCGCAAATCTGACTGCTTTGGAAGAGATCGTGCTTCCGTCCACCCTGCAGCACATTGACTACGGCGCTTTCTACGGCTGTACTTCCTTGGAGAAGATCTCCTTCAGCGGCGAAAATAATCTGCAGATCATCAACCAGAATGCCTTTGAAAACTGTGACCTGCAGGATACGGTGGACTTGAGCGCTGCCTGCGTGATCTCGGACTATGCCTTTGCCGGCAATCAGGATCTGAAAAAGGTGGTTACCACCGATGCGCTGCTGTCCATCGGTCAGTATGCCTTTGCTGGCTGCAAGAGCCTTAGCGAGGTTACCATTGAATCAGCAAAGGTCAAGTATGGCGCATACGCCTTTACAGCCTGCGAAAGCCTGACGAGCTTCTATGTCAATGCTGCGGTGCTGCCCGAGGGTATGTTCTATGAGTGCAAGGCACTGACCAGCGTGACCATCGGCAAGGATGTCAATGACATCGGCGAGTTTGCTTTCCGGGATACGGCTGTTTCTGAACTGGTTGTAGAAAGCGGAAACAAGGCCTATAAGATCCAGACAGCGGATCATGTTCTGTCTGCTGACGGCAAGACCCTGGTGGCAGTGGCACCTACCATTACTGGCAGCTTCACCACTTCCAATATCGGCAATGCAGAGGTGACTGCCCTTGGAAATGGCGCGTTCTCCCACAACACAAAGATCACCTCTGTGGTACTGCCCCAAGTGACTGCGGTAGGGGACTACAGCCTGGCTTCCAACAAATATCTGACTTCTGTGACTTTGGGTGAACTGACCAAGATCGGCGAATATGCCTTCTTTGAAGCCGGTATTACCCAGATGCCTGCAGTTACCGCAAATACGGAAATCGGCAAATACGCATTCTCCTGCAGCGCATTGACCTCTGTGACTGTTCCCAATGGTGTGACCATTGCAGAAGGTGTGTTCAGCGAGTGCCTGGGCTTGACCAATGTGGTCATCGGCGATGATGTGACCATTGGCGACTATGCCTTTACGGTCAACAAGGATTTTGCCTATACCATCAAGCACTATGATGAAAATGGCGAGCGGTATTTCTACTACGAGTTCGGTACTGCCCTGAAGAATCTGACCATTGGCAAAAATGCGGTCATCGGCAAGAACGCCTTCAGCGGTGCGGCAAGTCTGGAAAGCATCACCCTAGGCGAGAATGCCCAGATCGGTGAAATGGCATTCTATAACTGCTGCGGTCTGAAGAACATTGATCTTACGAAGGTGAAATCCATTGGTGATTATGCTTTCTCCGGTGATGTTTACTATGTCTGCCTGGATGATTCCATGCAGTATGCGGCAGTCAGCAAGGATGGCTATTACCTCTACACCTATCATGCACCGGCTCTGGAAAGTGTCCGGCTGAGCGCTGCAGAGTCCATTGGCACCTATGCCTTTGCCTACTGCCGTCAGCTCAAGCGGGTGGAACTGAATGATGCCATCACCGAGATCCCCGAGTATGCCTTTGCCGGTTGTATCGCTCTGGAGAACATTGACCTTTCCAAGGTACAGACCATTGGACAGTACGCCTTTATGGAAGGGGAGAAGCTGGCGGCGGTGGATCTGTCTGCGGCACAGAGCATTGGCGAATATGCCTTTGTCAACAGTAAGGCACTGGTAAGCGTAAAGCTCAATCCCAACGGTGTGGATCTGGACGAGGCGGCTTTTGCCTACTGCGGAGTGCTCAATAACGTTGAGAATATGAACGGCTGTGTCAATATCGGTGACTATGCTTTTGCCTATACGGCACTGACCGGTGCGGATCTCACCGGCGCTGTGAGCATCGGCAATTTGACGTTCATCAAGGAAAATCTGACACCTTTTAAGGTAACTCTGGGCGAAAAGCTGGAAAGCCTCGGCGACAATCCCTTCGCGATGTGCGCGTTGGAGCCCTTCTGCCAGACGGTTGTTACCAACTTCAACGGTGTGGATTACACGGAAAAGCGCTACACCTACGACATCAGTAGCACTGTGTTTGTGATTGATGGGTCTTTGTACTGCAAGGTGCCCGGCGGTCTGGAATTGACAACCTACGCCGGAATCAATCCTGTGGATATGAAGGTCGCAGACGGTACGGTTCGCATTACATCCATGGCTTTTGCCGGCAGTGATGTGAAGATGGTGACCCTGCCTTACACTGTGGCATCCATTGGCCACAAGGCCTTCTATCAGTGTGCAGATCTGAAAACTGTTGTGTTTAACAGCTATCATGCACCGATTTTGGAAGAAGAATTTGATCCTGCCTACTACGAATCCTACCTCCACATCCCCGGCACCGGTGATTTTGGTACTTACACCGATTACAGCGGTAACGAAGTGCCCATCAACGGCATGGGCCTGGTGCCATACTTCATGTGGAATGCTACCGGCGCTATGTACAACAATGTGTTCTACGGCGCGAACTTTGTGGACTATGTGGGCTATGTGGCAGATAAGCTGGTGATGATCCGGCCTGTGAACGGTCAGAATTACGAGTCCTTCATCTTCAACCAGTATTTCGATCTGGTGATCAATGGCGCTTCTGCTGCCGACGATACCACGCTGGCTGCGATCGCTGCGATCAACGCACTGCCTGAGCGTGTTACTTATGAAGATAAGGCATTGGTGGAGGCTGCCCGTGCAGCTTACGCTAAGATCGCGACAACCGAGCAGCAGGCACTGGTGACCAATTATGCAGCCTTGATCTCTGCAGAGCAGAGAATCACGGCGCTGGCTCCTGTGGATACACCCCAGGATCAGGAAGAACCAGCTGAAAGTAACGGCAGCAGCTGGCTGGCTTGGGTCGTGATCGGCCTGGGTGTGGTTGCTCTGGCTGCGGCGCTGTTCGTAGAATACAAGCGCGAAAAGCCTGCTAAGAAAGCAACAGAAGAAGCTGACCAGCAGACAGAAGAATAAGTTCCGGGCAAAGCCGCAGCCCGTCGGTTGCGGCTTTGCCGGATAAAGACATTTAATGCAAAGGAAGATGCGCAAAACATGAAACTGAATTGGAAAGCGGCTGCTATGGTCTGTGTGCTGCTGTGCGTTCTGACCCTTGCTGTCGGCTGTGCGCCGGAAATGACACCATATGAGCGCAACGATGCGGAAAATTTCAATGTCAGCGTCAAATTTGATGCCAACGGCGGATTTTTCACCACCAACACCTCGGTGATCGTTGACTCCTACAATATTTCCGAAATGCAGGCCAATGGAGAAGGAAATGTACAGATCGCCCTGCTCAGCCCGGATGATTCCCGCAGAGGCAACGATGCGTTTACCGCCGTCAATAACGGCTATTTCCTGGCAGGCTGGTACGGCCAGCGTACCGAAACGACAGATGCGGCAGGGAATAAGACTTATACCTATGCCGATCCATGGAATTTTGAAAGCGATCTGCTTGCAGTGGATGCAAGCGGTACTTATACATCTTCGGAGCCGGTGCTGACATTGTATGCAGCCTGGATCCCTATGTTTGAAATCGAGTTTTATACCTTGGGCACGGGAGAACTGCTGGATACGCTTACGTTTGATCCGACAGCAAGCAGTGAGCTGCGGATGCCGGCTTGGAACACCAAGACCGGTGCCATCGAAATGAACAGCTTCCCGGAGCGCAAGGGCTATACCTTTGCCGGTGCGTATTATGACGCAGCGGGTAAGCAAGGGGTGGACACGACTTTAGTTGTGCATCCCGGGGAAGTGGACTACACCACCGGTACGGCAAAGAACACCACCATGAAGCTGTATGTGGATTGGATGGAAGGGGAGTGGTACCACATTTACAATGTGGATCAGTTCCTGAAAAATGCCAGCGTGGGCGCAAGCTATGTGGTCCATGCAGATCTGGATTTTGCGGATAAGACCTGGCCCACTTCCATGATGTATGGCAATTACAGCGGCACGATCCAAGGCAACGGCCATACCTTCAAGAATATCACCATTGAGCAGACCAATAATTCCAAGGTCAACGCCGGCCTGTTCGGCAATCTGACAGAAACGGCATCTGTAACGGACATGACCTTTGAAAATGTGAGCTTTACTATCAAGGCCGGTACCCGTGTGTCCGGTGCAAACTTCGGTCTGCTGGCCGGTACGGTTTCTGATCAGGCAACGCTAAAGGGTATCACAATCCAAAACAGCACGCTGAAGATCGATTCTTCCTGCTATTTCAGCACGGATAACTACAGCATCGGCCTGGTTTGCGGTATGGGCAGCACCGATATTGCTGATCCCGGTATTAACTGCGTCGCGGTAGGTGACAAGCCGGAGAGCGTGAGCATCACGGTCAAGGACGGCACAGTGACGCTGGCCTTTGCCAATTAAATCGTAAGCAAAAAGTATGCAACCACTTTATGACATAAAGGAGCAAAATGATGAAAAAGAGAATTCTTTCAATGATCCTGTGCCTGTGTATGTGCGCAGGAATGGTAGCCATCTTTGCAGGCTGCTCCAGCACCACAAAGGTCGATGCCTTTGTTATCATGACTGACCAGCTGGACGGTCTGTTTAACCCCTTCTTCTATACTGCTGCAGCTGACGGCACCATCGTTAGCATGACCCAGATCGGTATGCTGGGTTCCAAGTATGTAAACGGTGAGGTCGAGGTCGCCTACGGCGAAAACGAGGCCGTAGTTACCAAGGACTACGACATCAAGGAAAATGCAGACGGCACCACGACTTATACCTTCGTTCTGAAAAATGGCATCCAGTTCTCCGATGGTCATCCGCTGACCATGGAAGACGTGCTGTTCAACTATTATGTGTATCTGGATCCGGTTTACACCGGTTCCAACACCCTGTACTCCACAGACATTATCGGTCTGAGCGAGTACCGCACCCAGACTGTAGGCTCTTCTTCTGACAACAGCGACAATCTGATCGCTTCCCAGGCTGCCACCAGAGCCCAGGCAAGAATGAACGAGCTGATCAACCTGTTCCGGGCACAGCTGAAGACTTCCTCCACCAAGGAAGTGAGCTATGATGCCATGAAGGCTGCTATCCAGTCCTACAAGGTCAGCGCAGGTTATATTTCCGCGATCTCCAACGATGCTTCCAAGGTCTCCAATGCCAATCTGCTGGCAGACTATGAGCGGGCACTGGAGCTCTTTAAGGAAGAACTGGGTACCGACTATCTGAGCGCTCAGGAATCCTATACAGAAGAGCCCTACAAGTCTCATTCTGAATTCCAGGATGAAGTTTTCTGCTTCATGTACAGCGAAGGCTATGTCCAGGTAGAGTACGCTGAGGGTGCTGACGGTAAGATCGACCGCACCAAGATCGAGAAGCTGACCCCCAGCTATCCTACCAATATCACAAGCAAAGAGGATGCCATCAACTACATCTACAACGATAAGATCGCCCGCGAGTTGGACATCATCCTGCAGTACTGGGCAACCGGCGCCACTTTGAATACCGAGTTCACCGCCAAGGCAAAGGAAGTCATCCTCCACGAGAATGTCTCCGGCGACGGCGATCTGGCAGTTAAGAACATTTCCGGTATTGTTTCTCTGGGCCACACCGATGCTGCTGGCAGCAAGATCACTGTCAATGGCACCGAGTATACCATCGCTTCCGGCCACAATGCAGACGGCACTGTCACCAACACTGCCGAGCATGATGTGCTGCAGATCACCATCGACGGTATCGACCCCAAGGCTATTTGGAACTTTGCTGTTACAGTTGCGCCTCAGCACTACTACGGTGCAGGCAGCAAGGTTGGTGTTGACATTGCCAACAATAAGTTTGGCGTGGAATTTGCCAGCTACAGCTTCATGACGGACATTATCCAGTCCACCAAGAACATCAAGTTGCCCATGGGTGCCGGTGCTTACAAGGCTACCGACAAGAACAACGGTGACAATCCCTCCGACAGCGCATTCTACACCGACAATGTTGTCTACTTCAAGCGCAACGACCATTTCGCCACTGTAGGCGAGGGCATTGAGAATGCCAAGATCGAGAAGATCCGCTATCAGATCGTCAGCTCCAACAACGCCATTGCGGCGCTGGAGAGCGGCACTGTTCACTACATATCTCCCTCGTTGACTACCGATAATTACGAGAAGCTGGAGAACCTGTCTTCCAAGGGCATCGTGACCATTACGGAAGATCAGCTGGGCTACGGCTACGTCGGCATCAACTCTGCCAAGATCAACGACATCAATCTGCGTAAGGCTATCATGTGCGCCATGAACACCAGCCTGGCACTGGACTATTACCGTGCCGGTACTGCTGAGCAGATTTTCTGGCCCATGTCCCTGGTTTCCTGGGCACACCCGGACGGCGCTGACCGTACCGACAACGGCTTTGACTATCCTCAGCTGGGCTCCTGGAATGAGTCTGTTGCTACCACCAACATTCAGAAGTATATGCAGGAAGCCGGCGTCAGCGCCGGTGACAGCCAGCTGAAGGTCACCTTCACCATCGCTGGTTCCAGCCTGCAGGATCATCCTACCTATAAGGTCTTCCGTGACGCAGCTGCGCTGCTGAACGAACTGGGCTGGGATGTAGAGGTTGTCTGTGATACCCAGGCTCTGACCAAGATCAATACCGGTTCTCTGGAAGTCTGGGCTGCTGCATGGTCCTCTGCTCTGGATCCTGACCTGTACCAGGTCTATCACAAGGATTCCACTGCTACCAGCACCCTGGCTTGGGGCTACAATTGGCTGAAGACCAGTGGCACCAAGGAAGAGCTGGACACCCTGGATAAGCTCAGTGATCTGATCGACCAGGCCCGTGAGACCAATGACAAGTCTGTCCGGGCTGATCTGTACCAGGATGCCATGGAGCATATTCTGGATCTGGCCATTGAGCTGCCGGTATATCAGCGTGATGTTCTGTATGCTTTCAACTCCAAGGTCATTGATGCTTCCAGTCTCCCCAGTGAGTCTGAGATGAATCCCTATTCCTCCCCCCTGGATCGTATTTGGGAAGTTGATTTTGCCAAATAAGTTGGTGTGAATTATGTTAAAGTACATTGCTAAAAGATTAGCATATGCTGTTCTCATACTGTTGGGTGTTTCTTTGATCATCTACTTTCTGATCCGGTTGATGCCCGTTGATTTTATTCAGGATAAGATCAACGCCATCAACCAGGGCGGTGCTACCGTCAGTGAAGAAACCGTCAATGCCATGTATGAGATGTACGGGTTAGGGGATAACAGCTTCCTGGGTATCCTGAAAGGTTACTTCAGCTGGCTGGGAGCCCTTGCCCAGGGCGATCTGGGTACCAGCTTTGTTTACGGCATTCCGGTCGCTCGGGTGATCGTGGAGCATATGGGAGTTTCCTTTGCCGTTGCTCTCATCGCTACGATTTTTGAATTCATGATCGCCATTCCCTTAGGTATTACAGCTGCTACCCATCAGTACAGCATCCGTGACTATGTGGTCACTGTTCTGGTCATGATCGGCATTTCGCTGCCTTCTTTCTTCTTTGGTCAGATGCTGAAGGATATGCTGGCACTGAAGCTTGGTTGGTTCCCGGTGTCCGGACTTGTGGATGCGACGGCGTCCTATACAGGCGTTGAACTGCTGCTGGACTATGTGCGGCATATGTTCATACCGATACTCACCATCGTGATCCTTAGTATCGGTGCCAGAATGCGTATGACCAGAACCAATATGCTGGAAGTCCTGAACTCGGATTACATCCGTACCGCCAGAGCCAAGGGACTGAAGGAGAGCGTTGTTATCAACAAGCACGCCTTCCGCAACACCCTGATCCCCCTGGTCACTTCTTTGGCAGGTCTGCTTCCCAGCCTGTTTTCCGGTGCGATCATTACGGAGCAGGTCTTCGACCTGCCTGGTATCGGTAACATCGCGCTGGATGCTATGAACCGCGGTGACATCCCGTTCATTATGGGTTACAACATGTTCCTGGCACTGCTGAGTGTTCTGGGTGTACTGCTTGCCGACCTGATGTACGGTTTGGTGGATCCCAGAGTGAAACTGGAGTGAGGAGGCGCGCTATGGAAGAACTGAAAAATAAGCAGGCAGCGCCGGAAGCTGCCGATACCGAAGTGCCTCTTGATAAGAATGTCCGGTTAATGTCTCCCACCCGGATGGTGGTTCGCAGATTTTTCCGTTCCAAGCTGAGTATCCTTGGCTTGGTGATGGTGATCGGTCTGTTCCTGTTCAGCTTTGTGGGCCCGCTGATCTATACCCAGTGGGGTGAGATCGAGCTGGACGAAAGCGGTAAGACAGAGTACGCCATTGCAACCACCACATACACTGTCAACGGCGTGGAATATACCCTCCACCAGACTACGGAAAAGTCTTTGAAGGACAACTTCCTGGCTGCTCCCTCTGCCGAGCACATTCTTGGCACAGATAACGAAGGCTACGATATTTTTGTCCGGCTGATGTATGGCGGCAGAATTTCTCTGACGGTCAGCTTCATTGCGGTGTTTTTGATCACCATCCTGGGCGTGATCCTGGGCGGTGTGGCGGGTTATTTTGGCGGCTGGATCGACAATGTGATCATGCGTCTTTGCGACATTCTCATGTGTCTGCCGGGCATTCCGATCCTGCTGATCATCAGCACCATTCTGGATGCCTCTGATATTGATGCCAAATACCGCATCTACCTTCTGATGATCTATCTGACCTTTATTTCCTGGACCGGCACAGCCCGTCTGGTCAGAGGTCAGATCCTGAGCCTGCGGGAGCAGGAGTATATGGTGGCGGCGGAAGCCATGGGCTATTCCACAGGCCGCAAGATCTTCAAGCACCTGATCCCCAATGTTATGCCCCAGCTGATCGTGCAGATGAGCCTGTCCTTGGGCAGCATGATCTTGTACGAAGCTACCTTGAGCTATCTGAATTTGGGCGTTAAGGCCCCTTACGCCGCCTGGGGAACGATGATCAACATCATTTCCACCAACCAGGATGTTCTGCAGAACCACTGGAATGTGTGGGTACCTGCAGGTGTTTGCATTGTCATTGCTGTTTTGGGCTTCAACTTTGTGGGCGACGGTCTGCGTGATGCCCTGGATCCGAAAGCGAGGAGATAATTTATGGCAAAAGAAAACAGAAATTATCTGACTGGCAAAGAGATCAAGGCTATCGCCAAAGCAAACGCCAAGGAAATGAAGCGCCTGGAAGCCTACAAAAACCGCAAGGCTCCGGAATCTGAGTTCCTGAGCCAAATGCACAGCGAGGAAAATATTCTGGAGATCGAAGATCTGCACACCTTCTTCTTTACGGAGCAGGGCGTGGTCAAAGCGGTCAACGGCGTTTCCTACGATGTGCCCAAGAATGCAGTTGTGGGCGTTGTGGGTGAATCCGGCTGCGGCAAGAGCGTGACCAGTATGTCCGTTATGCGGCTGATCCAGGGGCCTACCGGCCAGATCGTAGAGGGTTCTATCCGCTTTAAGTCCCACGAATATAAGCGGGACGAGAAGGGAAATCCCATCCTCAAAGCCGGTGCTGAGGGCGAATACGAGATGGAAGACAAGGTCTATGACATTGCCAAGATGCCCATTCATGAGATCCACCGGATCCGCGGAAAGCAGATCGCCATGATCTTCCAGGAGCCCATGACCTCTCTGAATCCTGTATTCACCATCGGGGAACAGTTGGATGAGGTCACCTTTATCCATACCCCCGGCGCTACCAAGGAAATGGCCAAGGCCAAGACCGAGGAAATGCTCCGCCTGGTGGGTATTATCCCTGAAAATGTCTATAAGGCATTCCCTCATGAGCTGTCCGGCGGTATGCGCCAGCGTGTAATGATCGCCATGGCGCTGGCAGCCGAGCCCCGGCTGATCATTGCTGACGAGCCGACGACTGCACTGGATGTTACGATTCAGGCCCAGATCCTGGATCTGCTGCAGGATATTAAAAACAAGATCGACGGCTCTATTCTGCTGATCACCCATGACCTGGGCGTTATCGCGGAGATGGCAGATTATGTGGTCGTTATGTATGCCGGTAAGGTCATTGAGAAGGGAACAGTCTATGAGATCTTCCAGGATCCCAAGCATCCCTACACCATCGGTTTGCAGAAGTCCAAGCCCACCATGAGCCTGGATGACAGCACCGAGCTTTATAACATTCCCGGCAATGTTCCCAACCCGATCAATATGCCAGCACACTGCTATTTCAAGGAAAGATGCGTCAAGTGCACCGCGAAATGCTCCGGTGATTATCCCGGAATGGTTCAGGTCAGCCCCACCCACTATGTGGCCTGTCACCTGTATGATGAGGAGGTAGCCAATGACTGAAGAAAAAGTAATACCTCAGTACGACGATGAGGCACTGGCTGCTGAATACCAGGCAAAGCGTCAGGCGCAGATCGAAGAGGACTACCAAAAACCTTTTGATCCGGAATGTGTGCTGGAGGTGCGCCATCTTCGCAAGACCTTTCCGATGAAGAAGACCATTACCGGCAAGGTGACCAAAGAACTGGTGGCGGTGGACGATGTGTCCTTTAAGCTGAAAGCCGGTGAGACGCTGGGCATTGTTGGTGAGTCCGGCTGCGGCAAGACCACTACCGGCAGAGCAATTTTGAAGCTCCATCAGCCTACTGGCGGTCAGATCATCTTTGACGGCCAGGATATTACAGATTTCGATTCCAAAAAGATGCGCGCCCTGCGGCAGAAGATGCAGATCATTTTTCAGGATCCGTATTCTTCTCTGCCGCCCAGAAGCACTGTCGGCGGCATTCTGTCGGAGCCTGTTGAAGTCCATAACATCGTACCCAAGGATCAGGTCAAGGACTATGTGCTGGAACTGATGGAAAAATGCGGCCTGCGGGATTACTACTATGAGCGGTATCCTCACGAGTTTTCTGGTGGTCAGCGGCAGCGCATCTGCATTGCCAGAGCTCTTTCTGTGAATCCCAAGCTGGTGATTTGCGATGAACCGGTTTCTGCACTGGATGTATCCATTCAGGCGCAAATCATCAACCTGCTGAAAAAACTGCAGCGGGAAATGAACCTGGCATATGTGTTCATCTCTCATGACCTGTCCGTTGTTAAGTTCATCTCCGATAAGATCCTGGTCATGTACCTGGGCGCAGTGATGGAGTTTGGCAGCAAGGAGGATATTTTCACCAATCCGCTGCATCCTTACACCAAGGCGCTGTTTTCTGCGGTGCCGAACCCGGATCCCACGGTGAAAGCAGAAAGGATCAAGCTGGAAGGCGATATTCCTTCTCCTGCCAATCCGCCTAAGGGCTGTCGGTTTCATACTCGCTGCCCCTATGCAAAGGAAGTTTGTAAGCATATGACACCGGAATACCGGGAGTATGAGCCTGGTCACTTTGCGGCATGCCATCTGCTGGATGAGGAAAAATAACATGAGCAAAAAGAAGAAAGAAAAGATCACCTATATCGACGACGGAAGAACGATTGCCGATATGTCCGGCATCTCCAGCGGTCCGCGCCTATCCGGGAATCGGTACGGCAGACCTCGTTCCAGCGCCAAGGAGATTTGGAAAACTTACCTTGGTGCGGTGAAGATGATGTTCGTTCCTATGCTGGTGGTGATCTGTGGGATCGCGATTATATACATGATCCTGTCTTTCGTATTTTTACTGCTGTGACAAAAAGGACGCGCTTTTAAGCGCGTCCTTTTTATTATGAGAAAAGAAGCTGGCCGATTTCCTTTACTCGATCCGGGTAATAGACATTGATGGTTCTGCAGCAGTACAGGAAGCTGGAAATCACCGTGACGATGGCTAGTATCATCAAAACGGTACTGATACGGTTTCGTACCGTTTCTGTGCTGTGCTTGAGCCACAGACCTACGCTGATGAAGCAGGCAATACCGGCAAGGAAATAGATGTCCATCCGGTAGCGCTCCAGCAGATAAGGCGTCCACATGATGTCCAGTGCGGTGATGATCACAATGGTCACCAAAAGACCAATCAGCATTGGTGTCAGATGTCTTTTGCGCAGTTCTGCGCGGACAGATGTTTTCAGTGCAGCAGCGGTCAGCAGCAGAATAGGGAAGTTCCAATACACACCGCCGTGCTTCAGATAAGGGAATGTGGCAGTCAAATCTGCCCGGCCAAACAGATTACTGGAGGTGTTGTTGATGATGCGCAGGATCGTCGTTGCATCCAAGGTAAACTTGTAATTGGACTGATCCGCAACTGTCAGTTGATACGCTTGTCCGAACTGAAATGGGTCTTCAAACCGGGCGTAATTATACAGCATCAGTCCGACTGCTACGAGGGCATACGGTAAAGCGGCCAGCGCCAGCTTGCCAAGGAGCTTAAGCGTGAATTTGTGCTGACGGATAAAAGCGTACAGCATGGGAATGACCAAAATATTGGCAAGGGCGATGGGAGGCCGGCAGCCGAACACCAGTGCGCCCAGCAATGCGCCGATACCGGCCAGGAAGATCTTGCGATTCTCAGAACCCTCGCCCCAAACTGCTTTAACGAAGAAGTACAAGCTCCAGGTTTCCAACGCCAGAGCAGCGGTGATGGCGGTGCAATACAGTGCTGGCTCAGCTGCGCTGTACCACACGCTCATAACGGAAAAGGCAACACTGAGGGCAAGATATACGCTGTACGGCAGCTTCTTAAAAAAGAGCTTACTCAGCAGATGAAACAGCGCAAATATGCCAAGGATGGTCGCGGCAGTGAAAATTTGTGTTGCGTGGAAGGTCGTCAGCGAGGTCCCGGTCAGTACACGGTAGGGAAGAAATACCAGAAATACCGGCACGATGCCGAAGTACATATAGTATTTTCCGTTGTAGTATGCATGGTCCCAGTGGTAATACACGCCGGCTTCCTTGCGTTCGTTGGGGTCATACGGATTTTTCAAATCTGCAAGGGTGTGCTCATCGCCGTAGGCAAAATCGATGCGGCCATCCAAAATGGCCTCTGCCATCAGTTCATACTGATTTCGATGGCCGGGAATCTCACCGTTCCAGAGGGGAAATTGATCCATGGGAAGCACGCAGACCGCAACTGTCCAAAGGGCTGCGAGAATCGTCAAAAGCCGTTTGGCAGAGGAGCTATGCTCCATGGTGATCTTGTGCATCAGAGATCCGGGGCGACAGGCATAAAGCAGCAGTACCACCGCTAAGATCCAAAATGCAGGCGCTAAGGCAGATAAAAACAAGCTGAGCAAAAGAGTAAGGACGGTAGCAGGAATCAAAACCGGATAGACAAACCGGGGCGACAGCAGTGGGCTCAGGCGTTCAATCATGGTGGATTTCCTCCTTCGCCAGTATGCTGCGATAGCGGTAATTGGCCTTGATCCGCTGGATCTCAAAGTCCTGCCTGTTCTTTTTCACTGCATTTTGCAGCTGCAGACCGGTAAAGAAGGACAGCAAAGCTGCCAGTGCGGTAAAGCAGCATACGATCAGCGTGGGGAAATTGGGCACAAGACCGGTCTTAATAAAGGTTACCAGAACCGGAATGAAGAATGCAGCTGCCAGGATCAGCAACACAGCAGCAATGATACCAAAGAAGGAATAGGGCTTGTAGGTCTTGTGCAGCTGCAGGATCGTCTTCAAAACCTTAATACCATCTCTGACAGTGTTCAGCTTGGATTCGCTGCCCGACGGACGGTCACGGTAGTCGATGGTTACATGGTCGATCTTCATATTCTTGTCCAGTGCGTGGATGGTCATTTCTGTTTCGATCTCAAAGCCGGCGGACAGGACAGGGAAAGTCTTGACAAATTCATAGCTGAATGCCCGGCAGCCGGTCATAATATCCCGGATTTTGGAGCGGAACAGGGTGTTGATACTCCAACGGACGATGGAATTGCCGAAATTGTGGAATCTGCGTTTGTTTTCTGTAAAGTAGGTAGAGGACAGCCGGTCGCCGACGACCATATCTGCCTGCCGGTAAAGAACCAGATCGGCCATCTCCCGGGCGTGGTCGGCAGGGTAGGTGTCATCGCCGTCTGTCATCAAATAGACCTGAGCATCGATCTCCCGAAACATCCGCCGGATCACATTACCCTTGCCCTGAAGGTACTCCGGGCGCACAACAGCGCCGGCGGCCCGGGCGATATCTGCAGTGCCGTCGGTAGAGTTGTTGTCGTATACATAAACCACTGCCTCGGGCAGTGCGGTTTTCCAATCCGTTACGACCCTTGCGATGGTCTGGCTTTCATTATAGCAGGGGATCAAAACTGCGATTTTATCCATGTTCAGCGCCTCCAGGGTGCATATTATCTAAATTATACTGGTTAAGCCTGAGGTTGTCAACTGAGAGGCATGCATTAGATACCGTCCTTGACCTGCTTGCGGTACTGGGCAGGAGAAAGTCCGAAATGTTGCTTGAAATAACTGGAGAAATGGGGATAGCTATGAAAACCTGTCAGTTCTGGTATGGATTTCAGTGGTAATTCGGTATTCAAGATCAGGAAACTGGCTTGATTTAGACGGACCTGCAGCAGATATTCATGGAGATTGATGCCGGTGTGTGCCAGAAAGATCCGGTTGAGATAGTATTCGTGGTAACCTGCCAGATCTGCAAGGTCCTGGTTGGATATATCGTATGCATAGTGCTGGTCAATATAGGCTTTTACCAACAGGATCTTTTCTGGTATAGGAATCTGGGGATCCCGATGGAGCAGTAACAGTAGTTTTTTTAGGGTGCAGCTGCTGTGCTCACGGAAATAGGGCGCTTTTTCAGAAAAATAATCGGTGATCTTTGTCACAGCGGGAAGCAACTCTTTTGCGTTTTCCAGGAAGAAATGTCCGCATAGCAATGCGCTGTCTTCTACGGGGTCATAATTGACCGGCATGCTATTCCAACCTGCGGTATAGGTTGGGTAGGGGATCAGGTCCTCGTTGTGCGCTTGGTCCAAATCAAAGTTTAGACAAATGAGATCAAAACCATTCGGTGCTTCGATGGTATATTCACTTCCGGCGCAGCAGTAGAAAAGAGAATGCGGAAGAAGCGCGTAACTATGGTTGGCAATCCGCAACTGCGCCTGCCCGTCTGCAACATAGAAAATACGGCAGTCGGACACCCTGACAGTGCTGTGTTCCGAAATATAGTGGATCCGGGAGGCAAACCGTATATGGGGATTCAGATCACATAGTTTCATGGAAATACCTCTGAATGTTTGTTTTCCTTAAATTTGTGTTTGCTTTGCGGATTTATTATAACATAGCTTTATGATAAATTAAAGAAAAAGTTTTGGAGGCAGCCTATGAAATTCACGGTGGGACTGCAATTCACCAATGATGCATTCTTGGATTGTATTCTGGAAAATCGGGACAGGATCGCTGAGGTGTATTTTGCCTGGGGCGATTTTCCAAACGGTCGGAGCAATCAGCTGCAGAATCTGCATTTTACTCCCTGGGAACTGCAGCTACGGCAGATGGAAGTGCTTCAAAAGCTGTCGGATGCTGGCATCGGTCTGAACTTGCTGTTTAATGCGAATTGCTATGGTGCGGACAGCCAGTCCAGAGCATTTTTCAATAAAGTCGGTCAGACAGTGGATTACATATCTTCGGCGTATGGTCTGAAAAGTGTGACTACCACATCACCGCTGATCGCGAAGTTTGTAAAGAATAATTTTGAGGGAATTGAAGTTCGCGCTTCTGTGAATATGGAAATCGGTACGGTTCAGGGCATGGACTACCTCGCTCAGTATTTCGACGGCTACTATATGAAACGGGAACTGAACCGGGATTTTGCAGCCATTGAACACTTGAGCGCATGGTGCAAGGATAATGGCAAGAAGCTCCATATGCTGGCTAACTCCGGCTGCCTGAATTACTGCTCAGCCCATAATTTCCATGATAATCTTGTAGCGCATGAGCAGGAGATTGCCAAAATGGACAATGCCTACAATTTTGCGGGCATTTGCAAGGAATATCTGAAATCCCCGGAGCACTACAAATCGCTGATTGAAGATACCAATTTTATTCGTCCGGAAGACATTCATAAGTATGAATCCCATTTTGATACGGTCAAACTTGCGACCCGGGTCCACCGAAGCCCCTGTATGGTCCTAAACAGCTATGTGCGAGGACATTACAGCGGTAATATTTTGGAGATTCTGGAGCCTGCCCACAGTATCTATCCCTATGCCATTGAAAATGGAGAGCCCTTGCGGCTTGTAAAAATACAGGAGGAATTATCATGCTGACAAGTAAAATGATCAAAGAAGCAGCCTTGGCAGCCGGCGCAGACGCCTGTGGCATTGCGCCTATGTCCCGTTTTGACGGCGCGCCGGACGAAATGAATCCGCAGTTTTTGTTCCCGGAAGCCAAAAGCTGCATCGGTTTTGTGTTTCGTATTCCCAGAGGTGTCCAGCGGGGCATCGAGGAAGGTACCCAGTTCTACCAGTATCCTTCTATGGCATATGGCGGTATCAATGAAATCTTTGCGCCTGCAGTATTGTACCAGGTAGGCAAGGTGATTGAAGATGCAGGCTATGAAGCTTTCGTTTACCGCAATACCGGTGCCCGCGGCGTGGTGTCCGATATGGACGGCAGCCCCGGAAACACCCTGTCCCCCGAAGAGCAGATCGAGATCAATGAGAATGCAAAGACTTCTACTGCACACCATAGAAGTGTCCAATTTACCCGTCCTACACGGGAGGGTAATGTGGCCCCTGACCTTCAGTTCCAGTTCCGGATCGCTGCAGTGGCTTGTGGCTTGGGCGAGATCGGCTGGAGCAAGATGCTGCTGACTCCTGAATTTGGACCCTTGCAGCGTGTGGCGTTCATCTTCACGGATGCAGAACTGGAATATGATGAAATGTACAGCGGAAAGCCCCTGTGCCGTAAGTGCGGAGCCTGTGTCCGGGAGTGTCCCGGTGGTTGCATCCCTGCCATGAATTCCGGCAAGACTGTGTCCATCAAATTGGAGGACAAGGTGATCGAGTGGGGCGACATTGATATGTGGCGCTGTTACGCTTTCTACACCCACGCTGGCAGATACTACAATCCCTTCGTCCCCAAGGAAGTTTGGGATAAAAACGAAAATGGCGCTCTGGATCTGATGGAAGGCGTGACCGATGTAGCCAATGAGCAGGAGATCATGAAAGTTTACACCGCCCTGCAGAAATACTTCCCCAGCTGGGTTGGCTATAATATGGCCAAGTGCGGCGGCTGTATCCGGGCCTGCGTTTCTATGCTGGAAAAGAAGGGCGGTTGCATGGAAGGCCGCTTTGAGCAGCCTCTGCGCACCCAGAAGGCTTGGAAACTGGATCGTTAAGGAGGGGTGAATATGCTGACAAGTGCGGAAATTAAAGCAAAGGCAAAAGAGTTGGGCGCTACGGTCTGTGGCATTGGCAAGCTATACGCCGAGGAAAACCCACAGAGAGATCCTAGAATGATCTTGCCCAATGCTAAATGCATCATTGGTTTCGGGTTTGCTGTGCCCAAGGGTATCTATAAGGCGATGGAAAACGGCAACCAATATTATACATACACCACAATGGGCGTTAAGTACATCGACGAGGAAATGGCGGAGATATTCCTGCTGAAGATCGGCGGCATGATCGAGAACCACGGCTACGATGCCTGTCTCCAAAAGGCCATTCCCAATCTGCGGATCCAAGGGGATAAGACTACCAATCCCGAGGTGGTGGATACCTATGAGCTGATCCATGCCGAGGCAGTCGCTCCTGGTAGGCCTGTGCCGGATGTGATCATCGACTTTGGCAAGGCAGCCAAGGCTTGCGGGTTGGGCGAGATGGGCATGAGTGGAAAGATCATCAATAAGCAGTATGGCCCCTTTATGCGCTATTGCTTCATTATCACCGATGCGCCGCTGGAGTGTGACGAGGAACTGACAGAAAGCATCTGCGACGGCTGCGGTGAGTGTGCGTCTGCCTGTCCCGGCAAGGCAATTTCCAAAGAAGGTTTGGATACATGGCAGTGCAGCGTTTACTATAAGGGCGCGCATAAGTCCAATCCCTTTATGACGGATGAATTCCTGAAGGATCATCCGCAGCGGGATGCCATCATCCATGGTGAAAAGCGCTTTGATGCAGAGTCTGCCAGAGAGATCTATCCGGAGATGAAATTCCTTCCGAACACGCAGTGGGGATATTCGCCATGTCTGTGCGGAAAAAAGTGCGATATTGCCTGCTATAAGCATCTGGTGGGGGAACTGTAATATGAGAGAAGAAATTATTCGTATCGCCAAAGCAAACGGTGCCGATATCGTGGGGTTTGCACCTGCATCCCGGTTTAATGCCGATGACCCCATTTTTAAGATCTTCCCCGATACCAAGACGGTGATTGGTCTTGCTTTCCGGGTGCTTCGCGGCATTTACCGCGGCATTGAAGAGGGAAGCACTTATTATCAGTATACCACCATGGCGGTGGAAAACATGGAAGAGACTGTTATGCCTATGGCGCAGCTGAGGGTGGCTATGTACATGGAGAGCCAAGGCGCAGTGGCACTGCCTCAACGCCGGCATCAGCAGATCATGGCAGAGGAAAACAGCACCAATCCGGAGGTCGCCTATGATGCTGTCTACCGCGGCAGAACAGCAGAGGTGCAGATGAACTTTCTGGATTCTGCCATTCAGTGCGGTCTGGGCGAAAAGGGTCTGCACAACACCCTGCTGACCGACGAATTCGGTCCCATGGTCCGTTATTGCTTCATTCTGACGGATGCAGAGCTTCCTGCTACCGATGTGGTCACACCGCACCTGTGTGACAAGTGCGGCAAGTGCATCAATGCTTGTCCCGGCAAAGCAATTTCTGAGGACGGCACAGTGGATCCCTGGCAGTGCGCCGTGTACTATACCGGCGCCAACGGCACTAAGAATCCTTTTATGCCCCCGGAAGCCTTCGAGGGCATGGATGATCGGCTGGCGATCATTGC
>JAGBEM010000169.1 GCA_017936985.1 Oscillospiraceae bacterium | reverse complement strand
GTGGGCACTGATGCCAATAAGAATACCTTTGTCCGGCTGTATGGCTTGGAAAAATGTGCCGAGCTGGTGGAAAAGTATACGGCAGTTGCTTTGGATTGCCTTTCTGTTTTCCCAGACAATGGCTATATGTGCGAACTTGCAAAGAGCTTGACAAACAGAACTGTATAAAAAAGAGATGCCCAAAGGCATCTCTTTTTTGTGATCAAAGGGTGTCGATAATTGCGCGGATCCGTTCCTCAGATCGCTCCTGACCCAGGATCTGCATCACCGTGTACAGGTCCGGGGAGTTTGTCTTGCCGGTGACGGCCTGACGGATGAAAGTAGATACATCTGCGACGGTGCCGGGGAAAGCGGCGGGATCAGCTTTGTAGGCCTTCATATCGGTGGTGAAGCCGATCTGCTCGGTGATAGCCTTGACCTTGTCAAACCAGACGGCAGAATCGTCAGCCGGATCGTATACCGCCAGGAACTTTTCCAGAACCGTCTTGATCACATCGTTGTCAAACCGGTCGTCAAATACCGGGAGTTCCAGGTAATCATCGTAGAAGAAGCCCATGTATGGCTTGGCATCCTTCCAGACAGCCAGATCCTTTCTCGGCTTTTTGCCGCCCCGGCCAATGGCCAGAATGGAGACAGCGAAGTCCTTATCTTCGGTCAGTTTTTCGGCAAATTCCGGATCAAATTCCGTTGCCCATTCGGTCAGCAGAGTGTAAACTTCCTCGGCAGACATCTTGGAAATGACATTCTTGGACACATCCACCAGCTTGGCGTAGTCGAACAGAGAGCCGGCAGGATTCAGCTTTTTGGGGCTGAACTTAAATTCGTCGGTGTCGGCATCGGGATTGGCTCTGCGCCAGTCCTCAAAGTTGGAGTTGAGGATGGTCATAATATACTCATAAACAGCCTTGACCGGGAAGCCCTCCGCTTTGTAGAAGGTCAGCGCCAACTCCGGATCTTTGCGCTTGCTGAGCTTGCGCTTGGAAGTGCCGTCCATCTTCATCAGCGGTCCGATGTGGACATACTTGGGCAGCTTAAAGCCCAGTGCCTTAAACAGCTGGATGTGGAAGGGCAGAGTAGGCAGCCACTCATCGCCGCGAACTACATGTGTGGTGCGCATCAGATGATCGTCCACTGCGTGGGCGAAATGGTAGGTGGGAATACCGTCAGATTTCAGCAAAACATGTTCCACATCGTTTTCGGTAATGGTCAGCTTGCCCTTGACCAGATCGTCAAATTTGAACTGGTTTTCGATGGAACCGGTGCTGCGGAACCGCAAAACCCAGGGATTGCCGACAGACAGCTGTGCCTGAATATCCTCCATGGGACGGTCGCGCCACATGGCATATTTGCCATAGTAACCGGTGGTTTCCTTGTTCGCTTCCTGCTGCGTACGCATGGCTGAAAGCTCTTCTTCTGTGCAGAAGCAGGGATATGCCTGTCCCTCGGACACCAGCTTCTTAGCATACACATGATAGATCGCGGCTCTTTGACGCTGACGGTACGGGCCGTAGCTGCCGCTGTCGCCGTCATGGGTCGCACCTTCGTCAAACTGAATGCCGTAGTGCTTCAGCGTGTCGATCAAAACCTCAACAGCACCGGGAACCTCACGCTTTGCATCAGTGTCTTCGACTCGCAGAAACAGCACGCCGCCGCTTTGATGGGCCATACGCTCGGATGTCAGCCCCTGTACCAGATTGCCCAAATGAACAAAACCAGTGGGTGAGGGGGCCATACGAGTAATGACAGCGCCCTCAGGGGCATTGCGCAGAGGATACTTTTCTTCCAGCGTTTCCGGTGTATCAGTGACATCGGGGAAAAGCAGCTGGGCCAATGCTTGATAGTCCATAATTTTCTACCTCTTTCGTACTAATATTCTTAGGTAGAGTATAGCACAGGGATCCAAAGAAATCAATAAAGCCAAGCCATAAATTACCCTTGCGGAAAGGAAATAACTGTGATAATATATCACTTAGTAATTCTCAAGAAAGAAGCGTGAGAGAAATGAGCGAAGAAATTCTGGAGCAGTCTGCTCCGAAAAAGAGAATGTTATCCGGCATCAAGCCCTCCGGCGATCTGACCCTGGGGTCTTATTTGGGTGCTGTGAAGAACTGGGCAGAACGGGCTGACCAGTACGACTGCTTCTATTTTATGGCTGACTTGCACGCCATTACCGTTCGGCAGAATCCTGCTGATCTGCGCCGGCGCACTTTGGAGCAGTTGGCGCAGTATATCGCCTGTGGTCTGGATCCTGAGAAGAACACCCTGTTCATCCAGAGCCATGTTCACCAGCATGCGGAGCTTGGCTGGATTCTCGACTGCTATTCCATGTTTGGCGAGCTGAGCCGGATGACTCAGTTTAAGGATAAGTCTGCGAAAAATGCGGATAACATCAATGCAGGTCTGTTTACTTATCCCAGTCTGATGGCTGGCGATATTTTGCTCTATCAGCCGGATCTGGTGCCTGTTGGCGAGGACCAAAAGCAGCACGTGGAGCTGACCCACGTGATCGCCCGGCGCTTTAACGGTATTTACGGAGATGTGTTCAAGATCCCGGAGCCTTTTGTTCCCAAGGTAGGTGCCCGGATCATGAGCTTGACCAATCCGCTGGCTAAGATGTCCAAATCCGAAAATGAGGATACCGGCCGCGTCCTGCTGATGGACCCGCCGGAAGTGATCATGAAGCAGTTTAAGCGGGCAATCACAGATTCTGACACAGAAAACTGTGTCCGCTATGACAAGGAAAACAAGCCCGGTGTTGCCAATTTGATGACGATCTATTCCGCAGTTACCGGAAAGACCTATGAGGAGATCGAGAATGAGTTCATTGGCTGCGGTTATGGCAAATTTAAACCTGTAGTCGGTGAGGCTGTTGTAGAACATCTGCGTCCGATCCGGGAAGAATCCATGCGGCTGATGAAGGACAAGGCTTACCTGGAAAGCGTTTACCGCGATGGTGCTCAGAAGGCTTCCTATGTTGCCGAGAAAACCCTGCGCAAGGTCTATAAGAAAGTCGGCTTTGTAGCCAAATAAATATGTGTGTGCAATGAGGGATATGTGTCAGTTTGTGCTGATACGTATCCCTTTTTCAAATCTAGAATTTTTTGTAACAAATGTTGTTTTTGTGCGTCATATAAGTAAAGGTGGTGACCAAATGGCGGATTTTCAAGAGGTATATGACTTGTATTTCAAAGATGTATACAGATATATCCTTTCGTTGTGTCGTAATGAAGAGATTGCAGAGGAAATCACACAAGAAACATTTTACAAGGCATTGTCCAAACTGGATAGTTTTGATGGAAAATGTAAGCTGTCTGTGTGGCTGTGTCAGATTGCAAAAAATACATATATCTCTATGTGCCGAAAGGATAAGCATCAAGAATTGAATAGAGATATAAGCTCGCTTGTTGGAGATTACAGTATCGAAGAACATTTTTGCCAAAAAGAAACAGTTTTTATGATACATAAGGCCTTGCATGAACTGGAAGAACCTTATAAAGAAGTCTTTTCTCTCCGAGCATTTGGAGAATTGTCATATAAGCAGATTGCAGAATTGTTTGGCAAAACTGAGACTTGGGCGAGAGTTACTTATCACCGTGCAAGATTGAAAATCAAGGAGGAACTGAAATGAAGATATCCTGCAAGGTCATCGAAGATATGCTCCCTATTTACTACGATGGCGTATGCTCTAATGAAAGTGCTGCATTGGTGGAGGAACACCTTAGAGACTGTACTGATTGCAGTAAACTGTTTACCGAGTTTCGATCGGAAATTATGATCCAAGGAAAT
>JAGBEM010000168.1 GCA_017936985.1 Oscillospiraceae bacterium | reverse complement strand
CTCCGGGAAGTTGGGGTCGTAGGCATTGCTCACGTCTGCGCTGAGGCAGAAGGAGTTGGCAAAGCAGTCAAAGAGCTTTACCCCTTGGGCATCGCAAAGGCCGCCCATAAAATGCTCAAAATACTGGCTCTGCATACCGGAAATGCCAACGCTGCCGATCTCTTCCTTGTCCGCCAGGATGCACACAGCGGTCTTGGTGGGAGTGGGAATGTTGAACAGGGCCTCCAGCTCTGCATAAGCGCAAACCCGGTCGTCGTGACCGTAGGCACTGATCAAACTCCGGTCGAAGCCAACCTCACGGCACTTGCCTGCCGGCACGATGGTCAGCTCAGCGGACAGGAAATCATTTTCGATCATGCCGTACTTTTCGTTCAGGAACTTCATCACATTCAGCTTCACCAGGTCGCCGCCCTCGCCCTCGATAGGCTCAGTGCCCAGGATCACATTCAGCTGCTCACCGGCAATGACCTTACCGGCAGTCTTCTGCATCTGATCGGCAGACAGGTGGATCAGCAGATCGGAGATCATCAGCACCGGGTCATTGTCATCTTCGCCGATGGTCACAGTGATCACACTGCCGTCCTTGCGGTAGACAACACCATGGAGGGCCAGAGGCACAGTGACCCACTGGTACTTTTTGATGCCGCCGTAGTAATGGGTCTTGAAATAAGCGATCTCTGAATCCTCATACAACGGATTGGGCTTTAAGTCCATCCGGGGAGAATCCACATGGGCAGCACAAATATTGGCACCCTTACTCAGGGGCTCAGTGCCGATCACAGCCAGGGCGATAGCCTTATCCCGGTTGTTGTAGTAGATCTTGTCACCGGGCTTGACTTCCATGCCGGGAGCAAAGGGCTTGAAGCCGTTTTTTTCCGCTTCGGCAATAGCCCAGGCAGTCGCTTCCCGCTCAGTCTTGGCCGCATCCATAAACGCCATGTAGCGCTTGCAGTAATCTTCCATTTCTGTGCGCTGCTCCCCAGTGATACGGGCATAGCCGTTCTTGGGCGAAGCCAGCAGGGATTCGCGCAGTTCATCAGTAGTCATATTGTTTATCCTCCTTGTGCATTATATTTTCATTATACCTAAGTTCTTCAAAAAGGCAATACATTTCCGCTCAAACGCGGCCATATCACCGGCGTTTTCCAGCACATAGTCACAGTGTTCCCGAAACCACTGAGCCGTATGCTGCGCCGCGATACGCTTGCGGGCATAGTCTTCCGGGATCCCGTCCCGCTGTATCAGCCGCTGCACGCGCAATTCTTCCGGGGCAGTCACCGCCACAGTCACATCGCACAGCTCGCCCAAACCGCTTTCCAGCAGTGCGATGGCATCGATGGCAGCAAGCCGGGGCTTTTCTTCCAGGCGTCGAAGCACTTCCCTTTTGACCGCGCCGTGTGTAATGGTATTTAAGTCCCGGAGTGCAACTTTATCGTCAAAAACGAGCCTTCCTAAGGCCTTTCTGTCCAAAAATCCATGTCGAACGGTGCCGGAAAACCGATTTTCAATGGCTCGTAAAAGGTCGGCATCCGTCGAAAGAAGGTCGTGGTAAATGGCATCGCAATCCAGCACCAGACCGCCCATATCCCCGATGAGACGCAAAAGTGTGGTCTTTCCGCAGCCGGTTCCCCCGGTAATGCCGATGATCATACCTCCACCTCCGCATCCACGATGTGGAAAGCCGCCGCCTTTTTCAGCCGGTTTTGCACCGCATATGCCACGCCGCCGCCAACCGGGCACCGGGCATAGACTGTTCCGCCGGACTCGCCATCCAGCTCCCGCAGTGCCCCAAATAGACCGGCAGAAAGGGTGTTGACATCTGCCTCTTTTCCGTATGCCAAAGGCGCACAATCCCCATAAAGGGGTAATTCCTCCTCAAAGCACAGTACCCGGTCACCGGGAACAAAATGCCGGCGGATATACTGCGCCGCCTTTTCCCGGTTGCCGGATACAATGATCACCGGACGCTCCGGGGCATAGTGGCGGTACTTCATACCAGGGGCTTTCACCACCGCATCATGATCGATCTGGGCGGTGACCGCCTTGTCCACCACCAGATCGCCCAAAACCTCCAGCAGTTGTTCCGGGGTGATTCCGCCGGGGCGCAGCAATCTGGGCCGGGCCTCCGTCAGATCCACGATTGTAGATTCTACGCCTACCCGGCAGTTTCCTCCATCCACGATCAGTTCGATCTTTCCGTCGTGGTCGTGAAGAACGTGTTGGGCTGTAGTGGTGGAGGGTTTTCCGGAAATATTGGCAGATGGAGCAGCCAGCGGCACGCCTGCCAACCGGATGATCTGCCTTGTCACATCACTGTCCGGGCAGCGGACCGCCACCGTAGACAGGCCACCCGTAGTCCGCTTCGGCACCACGTCCTTTGCAGGCAGCACCATGGTCAGCGGGCCGGGCCAGAATTTTTCCGCCAAAGCGTAGGCACTTTCCGGCACATCCTTGCAGAACACTTCGATCTGCTCCGGACCACAAATGTGCAGGATCAGAGGGTTGTCCTGCGGACGGCCCTTGACCTGAAAGATCTTCGCAACGGCATTTTCATCCAGGCCGTTGGCACCCAGTCCGTAAACCGTTTCTGTAGGGATCGCCACTAAACCGCCATTTTTGATAATTTTTGCCGCCGTCTGTGCGGCTGCGGGATCACCGGCAGAGAGAATCAGCGTCTGCATGAAAATGCCTCCTTTCCAAAAATTACATCATCGGCTTGATCTTCTGCCGATAGATCCGAACAAACAGCAGCATGGTAACGACCAGGCTGACCACTTCTGCAATGGGGAACGCCCACCAGACATTGGTCACCTCTCCGCTGAGACTCAGCAGGAATGCTGCCGGCAGCAGCACCAGCATCTGGCGGCAAATGGATACGATAGTAGAATAGATACCGTTGCCCAGAGCCTGGAAGGCGGCACTGAGGGCAATACCGATGGCCGCAGCCGGGAAGCAAAGGCTGATGATCCGCAGGGCTGTGCGGCCGATCCGCAGAAACTCATCGGTAGGATTAAAGATACTCAGCAGCAGATCCGGAATCAGCTGGAACGCGATCAACCCGGCGACCATGACGCACATGGCGCTGATGCAGGCCCGATTCAGCGTACCTGTGATCCGCTTGGGATTCCGGGCGCCGTAATTGTAGGCTGCGATGGAAATGGTCGCGTTGTTCAGGCCGAACAGGGGCATAAAGAAGAAGCTCTGGAGCTTATAGTAGATACCGAACACGCCGGTAGCCGTTTCTGTTTTGTCCAGTCCCTGGAGGATCTGGTTCATGGAGAAGTTCATCACAGAGCCAATGGCCACCATGATGATAGAGGGAATGCCCACAGTAAGGATGGGCTTGATGGCTTCCGCCTTGGGCTTGATGGCTTCCAAAGAGAACTGGACTTCCGGGTTGCACTTCAAATTGAAGATCACAGCCAGGATCGCCGCGATCCACTGGCCGATCACAGTCGCCACCGCCGCGCCAGCGATACCCATGGCAGGAATCCCCAGCCAGGGTGCGCCGAAAATGAACACGGGGTCCAGGATGATATTTACCACCGCTCCGGTACCCTGGGTGATCATGGTATAGATGGTTCGTCCGGAGGACTGCAGCAGCCGCTCACCAAGGACTTCCACAAAGATGCCAAAAGAGCCGATACAGCAAATGGCGGTATAGATCGCGCCGCCTTCCACGGTGGCTTCCACATCGGACTGCACCGCATAATAAGGTCTGGCACCGAAAATACCGAACAGAATAAACAAAACCGTTACCACAAACACCAAAAACAAGCCGTTGCCGGCTGCCCGGTTGGCAGTTTTTTGATCGTTCTGACCCAGAGATTTACTCAGCAGCGCATTGACACCCACACCGATACCGGTAGCAAAACCGATCTGAATATTCTGGATCGGGAACGCCAGGCCCAGGGCCGTTACCGCATTTTCCGAGATCTGGGAAACATAGATGCTGTCAACGATATTGTAAAGTGCCTGCACCAGCATGGCAATGATCATGGGAAGCGCCATGTTAAAAAGCAGCTTTCCGATGGGCATCGTACCCATTTTGTTCTCCCGCAGGCTGGGAGCATGATTCTCTTTCGGCATAACAATTCCTTTCTTCCGTGAAACATACATAATCAATTTATTATACAAGAAATCAGCTTTCTTCGCAACCCCTGCCTGCAAAAATCTACAGGAAAATGTGGGCAAATGAATCCCTGTATATCTGCCCTTTCGGGATATTGACAATCTGGATCTTTCCCATTATAATCATTTCAATGTTTCCGATCTGTGAAGAACGGGCAAAGTTCCAAAGCTGCAGAGGCTGCGGCTTTGGGTCGGCACCGAAGGTGACTGAGTATCCGCGGTGGAAAGAAAGGATATGCCGCTTAGATGCCCCGAGCCGCCTAGGGCCAGCGTTGATCACTGGCGCACGCTTTTTCAGCAGACGCAATTCTACTGAAAGAGAGTGAAACTACAAATGAACAAACTCCGCGCATTCCTGCAAAAGAAGGACATTGTCTTTTCCGGCAAGCGCTACGGCATTGACGCACTGGGTGCTATGGCTCAGGGTCTTTTCTGTACACTGCTGGTAGGCACGATCCTGGACACCATCGGACAGCAATTCGGCATTGGTTTTCTGAACGCCGTGATTACCGGCAGCTACACCATCGGCGGTCTGTGTAAAGCCATGGTCGGTGTCGGCATTGCCGTCGCTATTGGCTATGCCCTGCACTGTCCGCCACTGGTACTGTTCTCCTTGATCCCGGTAGGCTTTGCTGCCAACGCCATGGGCGGTGCCGGCGGCCCGTTGGCTGTGTATTTCGTGGCCATCGTGGCTTCCGAATTTGGCAAACTGGTGTCAAAGGAGACTAAGGTGGACATTTTGGTAACGCCCATCGTCACCATTCTCGTTGGTATCGGTTTTTCCGCTCTGGTGGCCGCTCCCATCGGTAAGGCAGCCTCCGCTGTAGGTGACTTTGTAGAATGGGCCACCATTTTGCAGCCCTTCTGGATGGGAATTTTGGTATCTGCCGTTATCGGTATCGCGCTGACTCTGCCAATCTCCTCCGCAGCTATCTGCGCCGCACTGGGTCTGACCGGTCTTGCCGGCGGCGCTGCTGTAGCCGGCTGCTGCGCCCAGATGGTAGGCTTCGCCGTTATGAGCTTCCGGGAAAACCGCTGGGGCGGTCTGGTGGCCCAGGGCATAGGTACCAGTATGCTGCAAATGCCAAACATCGTGAAAAATCCCCGCATTTGGATCCCCCCTACTCTGGCATCCATGATCACCGGCCCTCTGGCCACCTGCTTGTTTAAGCTGGAAATGAACGGCGCGCCGGTGTCCTCCGGCATGGGCACCTGCGGTCTGGTAGGTCAGATCGGCGTGTATACCGGCTGGGTCAACGATGTGGCCAGCGGCGCAAAGGCCGCCATTACCGCCATGGACTGGATCGGTCTGGTGCTGATCTGCTTTATCCTGCCGGCTGTTTTAAGCTGGGCATTCTGCTTAATTCTGCGCAAATGGGGCTGGATCAAGGAAAACGACCTAAAGTTGGATCTGTAATGAAAATCACACAGAGCTGTTACATCCGTAACAGCTCTGTGTATTTTTTGTAATCATATTGTAGTTGACATTTGTCGTCCAACATTATATACTAGGTTTACAAGAGTAAACCAAAGGAGGAATGGGATATGGACAGGCAACAAGCAGTGACCCAGAGCGAATGGCAGATCATGGAGCTTTTATGGGAACAGCCCCGTACGCTGATGGAAATGGTCAGCATCCTTGCCGACATCGTTGGCTGGTCT
>JAGBEM010000167.1 GCA_017936985.1 Oscillospiraceae bacterium | reverse complement strand
GTCATTGTGATCTGTTCGCCCTCCGGGGTGTAAAGCTCAAAGCCTACATTGGCACAGGGAATGATATTTCCGCTTTCTGCATCAGTTTTTACGATTTTGATGCGGCTTTCAAATACGGCATTGTTGGCAAGATAATGGTAGGTGCGTCCATCCTCGGAAATGAACACTTCAAAATCCGGGAGCAGTTCAGCACCCTCTTTACCGGACACCTGATGCACTACATAAGTGCCGTAAGGGAGCCACTTTGTTTCTGCAAAGCCGTTTTCATCACAGATAAGATAATCTCTTTCGCTTTCCTTGGCATCCTCATAGCAGCCGGAGGATTTTAGATAGACCTCAAATTCTGCGCCGACTTCCGGAGTTTCGATCTGCGTGGAGCCTTCATCTGCGTGTTTAATCATGCTGAGCTTGCCGATGATAACACGCTCGGTCACATCAAGGTACTCGGTGTTCAGTTCCACAGAATACTGCTCACAGCCTACATTCAGCCAGTAGATTTCATCGGACAGAAGATAACCGCCGTTTTCCGCTGCGGAGATCTCACGGATACTCCAGTTATCGCCGCAGGGATAATAGTCCGTAATGAAATAGCCGTTTTCATCGGTCACATAGGTGTCAATGAGTGTTTCGCCGTCAAATACACCGTAGGTGTGACCGGCAAGAGTAGCGTCGCCCTGTGCTTCGCCATAAGGGTAGCCGTTTCTGTCTGCGGGGATAGCACTCTGCTCGGTGCCATGGTAGAGGTCATAATCGACCTTAAAGACTTCAACCTGCCATTTCTTCAAAATGTTATTGAATGTCACTTCTGATTCGGTGTTCCATTCAATAACGGTTTCCTGTGCGTCGGGAAGCACATACTGCTTACCTGTGTTGATTTCCTCAACAACATAAGGGGTATCACCGGAGATCAGCACATTCTCAAAGACTGCCACGCCGTTTTCATCGGTTTCGGCAAACTGTTCCACAGCATGACCACTCAAAGAGGTGCCGGAGAGCTTAAACTGCACACCGGCGACCAAATTATCCTCGGAGTTCTTAATGACTTTCAAAGAACCACGCTTCAGGATGTTGTCAAAGTTCACGGTTGCAGTCTGACCGCTGACCACAGTAACAGTCTGACTGTCCTGCGGCTCATAAAGGTCAGATGCCATTTCGGTTACAGTGAATGTGCCGGGACGCAGGCCATCCAAGGTGATAACACCGCCGTTTGCCGTCTGTACGGTCTGGTCGATGCCCTCGCCGGTAATGTGGAAGGATACACCGTCCACCACGCCATCCTCGGAGGTCTTAACGATTTTCAAAGAACCGGTGGATGTTTTCACATTCAGATATGCGATTACAGGATCGGCATTTTCCACACCCGTGACTACATCCTGCAGTTCAGGAGAGCCATAGGCGATCAGCTTGGCACTTTCGCTGACAACGGGAATATTGTTTCTCGTTGCTGTGATCGTAACAGAATCGGAGATAACATCGTCAGCAGTAATGGTCAGTGTGTTGCCGGACTGTGCAATGCTTACGCTGTTATCGGATACGGAAATGGTGTACTCAGACAGCACATTGTTGGAGTCGGTCAGAGTCAGCACATATTTTCCATTGCTGTACTCAAATTCCGCTGTCGATCCATTCATAAAGCTGGGAACGGTGTTGTGGTTCCTGAGCATGGACACGATCTGATCATATGCTGCTGCGGCTCCACTGTTGGGGTAATTAGATCCAAAGTGCAGATCATATACGGTAGTATCCGTCTGGCTAAAGGAACCGGAAGTATTACGACATCCTGTTACAAATTCCCAAATCAGCGTCTGTGTTGCCAGCCACTTTTCATCGTCACTGCCTGTCAAGCCGTCACGATTGCCCTGGTAGCCATACAGCAATGCCAAACCAACAGCTTTTTTCTGACTGCCTGAAAGAGCATTCCATGTTTCAGAGGAATTGACGGTCAGTTGGTCGCCAGTATGCAGCGGAACACCGGGCTGAATACAAAAGGCCGTGTCGCCGTCTACATACATTCGGTACTTGGGGTTTCCGACACCACCGGCAGTATAGCCGTTGATCTCAGCGCCGGAGTTATAATACATCGTATTGCCGTTTGCATCATAGGTGTAGGCAAATGTTACTGTACCTACATCGCCTGTTGCCGCAAACGCAGTTGCCGGCAGGAGGGATAATGCACAGACCGCAGACAGGAACAATGCTGCGGCCTTCGTAAAGAACTTTTTCATTTTCATATTCATTTTGTCCTTTCTGAATGATTTGTTGAAATGTCTTACCCATAGAAATAACAAAACCTGTACTTCTTTTTCGGAAAGTACAGGTAGTTCTGAGGGGGTGAGGTGTGGAGAGGGGGAACAGCCGGTGTCGTCACACCCGGCATAAGGGTATAGTTACCCCTTGTTAGTCGGCTCATCGTTCCATATCTCGCTGTCGCTTACGGTACAGCTCCAACGCCTTGACAATGGTATCTTCGATCTTCTGTGCGGGCGTCCCCGGCGCAAAAAATCTGTTGATGCGATCTTTGGGCATACGAAATTGCTCCTTTTGGTTCGGTTTTTCTTCCTGCATAATGGAGCAGATGACTTCCTCTGTCAGCTTGCCCTCCTTGGAAAACTGACGCATCTTGATTGCCTGTGCATGGGACGGAGTACAATCCTCCAGTTCCATAGTATCAAGCAAAATGCGCTGTTCTTCTTCGGGGAGGTAGGACAGTTCCACGGCAGGCCGCAAAGCAATCTGTAATTTTCCCTTTTCCTGCAAAACGGAGTTGTCCACCATTTCAAGCAGTTCGGGAACAAGGTAGGTCAGGCGGATAAATCGTTGGATTTGTCTTGCACTATCGGGAGAATTATCAGCAAGTTCATCTCTCGAATACTTTTGGCCCACTGGGCCAGAAG
>JAGBEM010000166.1 GCA_017936985.1 Oscillospiraceae bacterium | reverse complement strand
TCATTCCTGCCATGGCACTTGGAGCCCAGGGGGTCATTTCTGTTCTGTCCAACATCTTCCCTGCTCGTGTTCAGGCCTTGACCGATGCCTGCTTGGATAACGACAACGAAACCGCCCGACATCTGCAAAGCCGGCTGCACCCGTTGACCGAGATCCTTTTCAGCGAAGTGAATCCCATTCCCGTGAAGGCGGCTATGCAATGTATTGGTCTGGATTGCGGTGGCTGCCGGCCTCCGCTTACAAATGCAACAGATGCAACTTTCGATGCATTACGGCAGCTTTTGACATAGAAAAAACACCGCTTTTGCGGTGTTTTTTCAAAAAATCAGGGTCGAAAGCCCTCAAAAATTGGCAGCCAGTTGCCCTTTACAGCGTCGTCAAACTCTTCCTGTGTCTTGATCGTCCAGGTCACGCCCTGGGCACCCCAGAGCTTCCGGCAAATGAAATTGCCCAGACGCTTCCGGTCGGCGGACTTGTATGCAATGAAATCCGGCAGGGTCAGAAAGTTCATCAGCTGCTTGGTCAGAATGAACTTCAAGACAAAAGGCAGCTTACTTTTTGAATTTGCGACAAAATTCTCTGTCAGCTGTCCGCGAATCTGGTCGGGACGGTTCTGGCGCAGCCACCGGACACACCGGGGATCGAAGGATTCCAGGCAGTAAGCGCCCTGATAAGAATCCATCATCTTGCAGACTGCTTCTGACAATGCCGCATGATTGTTTCGCTCGGCCTTCAATTCCACGATCAGCGGTGCTTTTCCCGAAAACAGGTCTAAAACCTCGGAAAAAAGCGGAATCTTCTCGTCAGTTCCTTCCAGATTATATCGAACCAGGTCGGCTTTTGTCAGATCCTCGATCATCACATCCACACCGGCGGTGCGCTTTAATGACGGATCATGGATCACGGCCAATTCACCGTCCGCCATCAAATGCACATCCAGTTCAATACCGTAACCATGCTCCAGAGCCAATCGAAAGGCCTGCATACTATTTTCGGGAACGCCGTTACCGTGAAGTCCCCGGTGGGCATAAGCCCAGCCCTGCAGCGACTGCAGTCCCTTGTGACCTTTTCGGCAGCGAAGCGCAAAAACATACAAGATGCAAAGAATAGTGACAAAAATCAAGAGAAACATCATATCTTAATCATCCATATCCAGCGCTTCCAGGCCCTTCTTCGCCTCGGGCTTGGCATCACCGTGCTTGACAAAGAACATAGTGACAAAGGCCAGACCGGCAAATACAGCAGCATATGGGAACAGAATGGTCATTCTGCCAGTCAGATCCATCAGTGTGCCGGACAGCACAGGAGTCACGATTTGAGCAGCCATAGAAGCGGTATAGTAATAACCGGTATATTTACCAATGTCGCTGCCGGAACACATTTCCACCACCATGGGGAATGAGTTTACATTGATAGTCGCCCAGCCGATACCGGCCAGAGCAAACAGCACATTCATTAAAAGCACAGAGCTGCCTGCCCGCAGGAAAGAGGCAATGGCAAAAGCAGAGGTCAGCATAACAACACCAGCCAGGATGGTCTTTTTACGGCCGATCTTGGAAGCAACGATACCGGCAGGCAGATAAGACACGATTGCTGCGCCTTGGGCGATCAGCAATGTGGTATTGTAATCCATATCCAGCACACGACCTGCGTAAAGGGAGTACTTGGAAGTGACAGCGTTATAGCCAATGTACCAAAGGGCAATAGAAGCCAGGATCAGCAGCAGGCTGCGCTTTTCAGACTTGGAAAGGCGACGGTCTCCTCCCTGTTCAGCAGGTTCATTCTCGTCAATGCCCAGCTCAAGGCTGGTCTGTTGCATTTCAGCCGCCCACTTGGGTTCGCGAACCGTCAGGCGGAAAATCGCCAGTGCGACCAGCATGATGGCTGCGATCACACCATAATACAGAGTGTAGCTCATCATGGAATTCTGGACAGAAGAGGTCGCAAAGACGATACCAAGGACCAGAACCAAAATGCCGCCAGCAGTTCCCATCAGGTTGATGATGGCATTGGCCTTGGAACGCAGGGGCTTAATGGTCACATCCGGCATCAGTGCCACAGCAGGGCTGCGGAAGGTCGCCATAGCGATCAAAACTGCCAGCAACAATACAACAAATAAGATCAGCGGCAAAGGCTCATTGGCAGTAGCATCTGCTGCACAAGCCTGTCTGGCCGGTGCGACAAAATTGGTATAATCAGGATTGGTGATCGTGTCACCGCTGGGCAGTACGATCTTGCTGGTAATAGCTACGAAGTCGTCCTTGTTTTCAAATTTCTCACTAAGTACAAATTTTTGACCGTCCGGTGTGAACAATTCCTTATCAGCCTGCTGATCATAGATCACAGAAAGAGCGGCAGGGTCGTCGATAGCAGAAACGTCAGAAATATTCTTCAGCTGCGCATTGTCCACAAAACTCAGGCAGATCAGTGCGATAGCAGCGATTATAGTGCCGATGGTGATAAACGGTGTGCGCTTACCGGTTTTATTCTTGACGCATTTATCCGATAATGCGCCAAAGATCGGCAACATAAATACAGCCAGAACATTATCCAGAGCCATAATAACACCGGACCAGGTCTGGGACATACCAAACTTATTGGTGAGGATCACAGGGATGGTTGCATCATATGCCTGCCAGAAGGCACTGATCAGGAAAAATGCAAAGCCGACCAGGATCGTGCGTTTGTAATTGAGCTTCATGAGAAATTCCTCCTATCGAATTTCGTGACGAATACCGTCTTGTTCATTATACTGATAACAGAATGAAAAGTCCAGAGGAATTTCCATATATTACCATATCGTAGGAAAAACTTAAGAAAAGAGAGCGGTTTTGACCGCTCTCTTTACGGATCAAGCAAGAACTGCCTTATGGAAGACCTTTTTGCCCTTACGGATCTTGACGCCTTCCTTCAGCATATCCTCGGTAACTGCGAACTGAGGGGCAGGAACCTTTTCGTCATTGACGAACACGCCACCCTGCTCCACCAGCTGACGGGCCTGCTTGTTGGACGGTGCCAGTCCACAGGCCACCATCAGATTCAGAATGCCGATCTTACCGTCTACCAGCTGATCAGCGGAAATTTCGGTTGTAGGCATATTGGCATCATCTCCGCCGCCGGCAAACAGCGCCTTAGCCGCTGCCTGAGCCTTGGCTGCCTCTTCCTCACCGTGGACCAGCTTTGTCAGCTCGAAAGCAAGGATCTCCTTGGCTGTGTTTAGCTGGGCGTCCTTCCAGTCGGACATGGCATCGATTTCTTCCATGGGCAGGAAGGTCAGCATACGGATACACTTGAGGACATCAGCATCCTCCACATTACGCCAATACTGGTAGAAGTCAAAGGGTGTGGTCTTATTGGGATCCAGCCAGACTGCGCCCTTGGCAGTCTTACCCATCTTTTTGCCCTCAGAGTTGAGAAGCAGCGTGATGGTCATGGCATGAGCATCCTTACCCAGCTTCTTACGGATCAGCTCGGTTCCGCCCAGCATATTGCTCCACTGGTCGTTGCCACCGAACTGCATATTACAGCCGTAATGCTGGAACAGGTAGTAGAAGTCGTAGGACTGCATAGGCATATAGTTAAATTCCAGGAAGGAAAGGCCCTTTTCCATTCTCTGCTTGAAGCATTCTGCACGGAGCATATTATTCACAGAGAAGCAGCCGCCGATCTCACGGATAAAGTCCACATAGTTCAGATTCAGTAGCCAGTCAGCATTGTTGACCATCTGGGCTTTGCCCTCGCCAAACTCGATAAAGCGTTCCATCTGCTTCTTGAAGCAGTCGCAGTTATGCTGAATAGTCTCCTGGGTCATCATGGAGCGCATATCGGTTCTGCCGGAGGGGTCACCGATCATGGCAGTACCACCACCGATCAGAGCAATAGGCTTATTGCCTGCCATTTGCAGACGCTTCATCAGGCACAGCGCCATAAAGTGGCCCACATGCAGGGAATCAGCAGTGGGGTCAAAGCCAATGTAGAAAGTGGCCTTGCCATTGTCGATCATTTCCCGGATCTCGTCTTCATTGGTAACCTGAGCGATCAGGCCACGGGCTACCAGTTCGTCGTAAAGTTTCATATTTCATTATCCTTTCTTAACCTGTGATGACCGTCATTAATCGGTCACGCAGAATATTTACATTTCTTTCATCCAGAATAGTGTCCCGGTGGGTATGGATCCTGCCACAATAGAGCCCTACCCCTTTCTTTCGGTGGAAGGCAGCAATACCAACGCCGTAGGGGAAATTCCGCTGATCAGATGGATAGACAGAAAAACCTTTTTCGTGGAGCTTGAGTTGCTTGTCACCCACAGTGCAATTCATTTGCCGAAGCAATGCCATTTTATCCGCGTTTGTGCGGAGTTTCTTAGTGGGAAACAGCAGAATTTCATCTCCATCGCCTACACAGTCCAAGTTCAAGATGATCTGGTTTTCGGTAGCTGTCTTATGAGAATTACGGTAGGATTTTGAGCCAATCAGCCCCATCTCTTCCAGATCAAACAGAATAAAACAGACCTTATCGCGATACTGTTGCGGTAAATCCTTCATGATCCTCAATACCGTGATCACACCGGAGGTGTTATCATTCGCCGTATTCGGGTTCGCCCTGCCGCCGACCATCAGCCAG
>JAGBEM010000165.1 GCA_017936985.1 Oscillospiraceae bacterium | reverse complement strand
CAAATCATATTTTTTGGAGGAACACTATGAAACGAAACATCAAAAGAATCTTCGCACTTTTGCTGGCTGTTTCCTTGCTCTGCACTGGAGGTGTCTTCGCCGCATCGGCAAAGGAGCCTGCACCTGCTGTTCGGGTCAATGGCAACGCTGTTTCCTTCCCGGACGGTCAGCCCTTTGTGGATGCAAACAGCCGTACCATGATCCCTGTCCGCTTTGTCAGCGAAGAACTGGGTGCCAAAGTCACCTGGAACGGAGCTGCCCAGAGTGCTGTTATTGAAAAGGACGGCATTCAGGCTGTCATTACCATTGGCAGTGAAGTTCTGAAGGTCACCAGAAACGGCAGTACCTCCACAGTTACCATGGACACTGCCGCTGTCCTTAAGGATGGCCGCACCTATGTTCCCATTCGTTATGTGGCAGAAGCTCTGGGCGCCTTCGTGGATTACTCTGCGCTGTACAGCACTGTCGGCATCTACGCCGATGAGCTGACCGCAGCAGAAATCAGCGACCTGCGTGCCTATCCTTACACACAGCCGGAGGATGCTGTTGGCTATGAAGAAGCAAAAAAGCAGTTCAGTTCCGATACCCTTGCATTCTGCTACGGAACCAACCGGGATAAGCTCAAGGACTTCGCCAACGCCCATGAGTATCTGTATCACACACTGGCTCGTACCGGCAAATACTACTTCAATGCCATCGGCAAGAGCATGAACGGCGGTACTTCTGACAAATTCTATGAGAATGTGATCAAAGAGGCTATCGCCGAAGTCAGCTATCAGTCGGAACGACTGACTGTGAGCTTCCGCACGGATACTGCCTGCATCTATCAGGCAGACACCATGGACAGCCTGACCACTGCCGTCCGTGGTATCGCCACCGCTACGCCGAAGGTTGCGCCTGCTGACCTTACCGGTGAAGAGTTGGCCATGCTGACCGGTCTGGGTTTTACTCAGCTGGCAAAGGGCAAGGAAGTATCCATTGCAGTCGACGTCCACATGAACACGCAGCCGGACTGCCGCGTGTATATTCACACGATCGTCCCGCTGGGTGAAGCAAAATAATCTTTCCCAATCAGGAGGACGAACCAATGAAAAAGTTAAAATCGCTTGTCTCTCTTTGCGCGGTGATCCTTGCGATCACCGCGTTTTCTATCCCTGTTCTGGCCGCCAGTATCGAAGACCAGATGGCGGCCAACTCCGCTGCCTGGCATATCGCCAATGCCGCCGGTGATACCGCTACCTGTGAAGCGCTTCATGCGCAGAATGTGGCGCTGGCAAACCAGAAGGCCGGAAGCGGAGGAACCGCTTCCTATAACAGTTCCCAAGGCACCTGGACAATCACAGACAGTTCCGGCAATACAACCAAGTCCTCTGGCACCAGTAATGGCAAGACCAACACCATTACTTACACCACTGTCAGCAGCAACGGTTCTGTCTCCAGCACTTCTGCCAGATCCTATACCGATAGTTCCATCAATGCCTATATGAACAATGGCGGCACCCACGAAGGTCTGCAGAATGCGTACAACAATGCTGCTGCTCAGGTAACCGCAACCGGCAACTACGGTTCCATTGAAAGCGCTGCTTCAGAAGTTGCTGTTGCCAAGGAACTGTTGGGACTTACAGATGCAGAAGCTGCACAGCTGCAGAAGGATCTGGAAGCATCCAAGCAGGAATACGCACTGGCACAGTCGGAGTACAATGCCGCAGTCGCTGCCGGTGACGCAGAAGCTGCTGCTGCGGCAAAGGAGAAAATGAATGAAGCTCACGATGCAGTAGAAAGCACCCGTGCAGAGTATAACTATACCGGCGATGCGGTAGACACGGTCGACGGTGGCTACTACTATGAAAACGGTCAGAAAGTCTATACCAGCAGTTATGGTGGCGGCGGTTTCTTCACACCAACTACCACCAACTACAAGGTCACTGCATCCTGCAACGATGGTGGCACCATCACACCTTATGGTGAAAACTATGTCAAGCGGTATGGCAATATCACCTTCGATATCAACGCCTACGACAATGCTGTAATTAAGAGCATTTTGGTGGACGGTGTAGATGTTGCCGATCCTCCTTCCCGCGGCAACTATACGGAGGATACCTACACGTTCAACTATGTCCGAAAGGCACACACCATTCAGGTTGTCTTTGAGCAGTTCACCTTTGACATCGAAGCATCTGCAGGCCCCGGTGGTTCCATCTCTCCGGCCGGCACTGTCACCGTAGACCGCGGTGAGGATAAGAGCTTCACCATTACGCCCAGCGCAGGCTATGTGATTGACAAGGTTTTGGTCGATGGCGCGGATCAAGGCCCTGTTGGCACCTACACCTTCCAGGATGTCACGGAAAAGCATACGATCTCCGCAACCTTCAAAGAAAAGACCTACGATATCGTTGCTTCTGCCGGAACTGGTGGCAGCATCTCTCCCGCAGGAACCATTCAGGTGACGCACGGTAGTTCCAAGGCCTTCACTATCACACCCAATTCCGGCTTCCTGGTGGATGATCTTCTTGTCGATGGTATCAGCAAGGGCGCGCTGACCACCTACACCTTCTCCAATGTCACTGCGGCACATACCATCACCGCATCCTTCAAGCCCGAGGGTTCTATTGGGATCGATGGGATCAATGTGACAAATGACACCGGTCTTTCTGCCGTGTCCGGCTCCATTAAGAGTGGTTATGGCATTTTTGCCGATGTAGATGCGTCTTACAGTGGTGTTACTGACGTAAAGCTGACTATGACCTACAACTTCGGCCAGGGCTTAAAAACTGTCATTCTGGAAGAAGGCACAGGCGGTATCTTCCATTTTCCGGAGAACGTTGACAGTCCGCTGGATAAGCGCTGTGTCTACATCCCTGTAGAAACCCCGGATGGTGACTATACGTTAACCTTCACGTTAACGGCAAAGGATGCGGCAGGTAGCGTTCTGACCGAAACCGATACCGCAATCGTTCGTATCCGCGGGAATATGTACCAGGACGACTTTACAGGAGACTCATAATCGCAGCTTAACACGCAGAGGACTCGGCCCAGCCGGGTCCTCTCATTTGTACAAGGAGGATTTTCATGCAAACAGGCCTGCAAAAAAGAGAATACAGAGGCTTCAGCCCCTTTGATAACTCAGCGACATCCCGTCTGATGAGAATGGGGTTGCTGGGTACCAATGGTGCTGCCAATGTCGATGCAGTTTCTGTCATAGCCAAAGTGTACAGCGGTCTGTTTTATGATACCCTGTACGATTTCTATGGCGATACCCAGTTCGTATTTACTCTCTGCCACTCGCTTATGGATCAGCTTCGGAAAGAGAGCGCAGGAAATGTTCTTCTGTCCATCTGTCTGCAGTATGACCGTATGCACCGGCAGCTTCCGGAATTGATCTGGTGGCTCTCTGGTAATCCTGTTCTGGTGGAACTGTTTGTGTCCGGTATGATCGTCATGCTGAACAAGCTGATTTCTGAAAGTGAGGTGAAGGACACTTGAGAACCGTGAAAACATATTGTCCGGCAGGAACCATCGCTCCCATGGACACCTTTCTGGAATCCCTTGAGCCGAAGCTTCGTCGTAAACTCTATTGGCAAATCTTCCAACTGACACACCTGCATCCCACAGAACTCAAGGAGCCTCACTACAAACACTTTTCGCTGGAAAAATACAATCAGCTCTATGAGCTGCGGGAAAAAAGTAAAATCCTTGTCCGTATCATTTTCACGATACAGGACAAGGACGTTATTCTGTTGGAGCCGTTTATCAAACGGCAGTCCCGAGACACCATGAAGGCACTGGATCAATCTCTGAAACTTCTGGCAGAAATTCAGGAGCATCCGGAATACATCGTACAATTTCAGTTCAAGGGGGAATAACCGTGAAAAAGATTTGGATCTTTGGCGTCGTAGCTGTTCTGGCAGCTGCCACCGCCGCCGTTGTTTTTAAGCTCACTACCTATTAAGGAAACCGGAGGTACGAAATGAAAAAAGTATATCGCATTTATACCTGTGTCCTGACCCTCATGTTGCTGACTGCACTGCTTTCGTTTTCTGCCTTTGCCGCCGAAGATATGTGGACGGTGGCGAACAACATCATCGTAGATGTATATGGAAAGATTGCGGGTATCAGCACAGTACTGGCCGGTCTGATGTCTGCCGTTGCTGTGGTCGGTGCCAAGCTGTCCAATAACCAGCACAAGGTCGACCAGGCCTGGGACTGGCGTGCGACACGTTCCTGACTGAAAAGGTCAGGCACTAAAAAGAGAACGTGCAAACAGTTCTCATTTAGGAGAACTGGTCATCCGACGGGTGAAATGAGGGAGTAACGCCCCGAAGCGCCCGCCCTGATACTTCGGACAGCGACAAAGTGGTTGGCACTGCGTCGTTGTAAGCCCGATAAAGTCGGCTGAACACTGCCCTAACACATGATGGTGAGGCAACCCTGCCGGAGGCGGCAGGTGCGGTGGATAGGCCGGGGGTCTATAAACTGCTCATGGTGAGAATGTTTACAGATACCAAATGTAAATGACGAACTTCCGAATGTACGGGTCTATACCAGCGAACCGGTTGAAAAGTCGGTATTACAGAAATGTAAGGTCCGCCGGGGCTCAGTAGAGTTGCCAGTTGCGAACAGCCCTTTGCCGTTACAGGCGGCAAGAGTTTATGACTTGACGGACAGGCCTAAAGGAAGCACCTAAAAGCAGATGTACAGATAGGATGACCGGAACGTGGAAAGCCGATGACGTGGAGGGCCACACCCCTTTGAAACGGCGGCAGGGAAAGTCTCAGGATATAACCTGCCCTTGCATCGGTGAGAGTAGTGCCACAGTACCGTTGAAGCGATGGAAACATCGTGGAGGGATAGGCACAAGTCGAGAATTACAGTAAAACAGCAATCACAGTAGAAACACACGAAACGCACAGGGTTCGAGTAAGACTAAGAGAGGCCAAATCCCCACAAGGAGGATAACGCCAACCTGTGACAACGACAGATACCAAACGCAAAAAGAAACAGACACTTAGAAATAACGAATACTATGACTCACAAGATATCTTCGACAACCTCTTTGCAAGGTCTCAGAAGGGCGAGCGTTTCACAAGTCTGATGCCACTCATTACATCGGAGCAAAATATCCTGCTCGCATACCGCAGCATTAAGCGAAACCCCGGAAGCCATACCAAAGGAACCAACGACAATACAATCGTTGAATTGGGCAACCTGACCCCGGAGGAGCTTACGCAGTATGTCACAGGCCGTCTGGCCAACTTTCGGCCGCACCCGGTTCGAAGAGTGGAAATTGAAAAAGACAATGGGAAAAAGCGTCCGCTGGGTATCCCCACCATTGAGGATCGGCTCATCCAACAATGTATCAAGCAAGTGCTGGAGCCGATTTGTGAAGCAAAATTCCATAAACACAGTTACGGTTTTCGTCCAAACCGCAGTACCCATCATGCTATCGCCCGGGTCATGTTTCTAATGAACATCGCCAAGCTCCCATATGCGGTGGACATTGATATACAAGGCTTCTTTGACAATGTTGACCACGGCAAGCTACTCAAACAGATATGGAGCATGGGCATTCAGGACAAAACACTTCTCAGCATTCTGTCAAAGATGCTGAAAGCAGAAATCTACGGCATTGGCATTCCGGAAAAGGGCGTCCCCCAAGGAGGAATACTCAGTCCGCTTCTGGCGAATATTGTTCTGAATGAACTGGATTGGTGGATCAGCAGTCAATGGGAAACACACCGCACACGAAAAGAATTCAAGCAGACCAGTCATAAATTTTATGCACTGAAAAAGACCGGTCTGAAAGAAGTATTCATCGTGCGCTATGCAGATGACTTCAAACTGATGTGTCGAACCCGAAGTGACGCAGAAAAACTGTTCCACGCAACAGAACAGTGGCTCAGAGAGCGGCTAGGACTGCACATCAGCCAGGAAAAATCCAAGATCGTCAATTTGAAACGGTGCTACTCGGAGTTCCTGGGAATAAAAATTAAGCTTCACAAAAAGTCTGACAAGTGGGTCACAAAATCACACATGCGGGATAAAGCAACCAAAAAGTGTTCGGATACACTTCGAACAGCATCGAAGCAGATACAAACAGGCAGCGGTCTGAGGGCCATCTGGAACTTCAATGCCGCTGTGCTGGGTATGCATAATTACTATCGATGTGCCTCGGAAATCAGCCGGGATTTTGCAGATATATCCCATAGCCTCAAAAAGTGTCTTTACAATCGAACCCGAAAAATCAGTACACCAGCAGGAACAAAAAGTAAGGTCTATCTCAGATATTATGGAAAATACGGCGGCAAGGTGATCTATGCAAAAAAGATTGCCCTGTTTCCGATTTCCCATATCCGAACCTTTCCTCCCGGCGGCTTTGACCAACGACAATGTAATTACACAGTCGAAGGACGCGCTCTCATACACTCCAAATTAGAAACTGTCAATCTCAGTACCCTGCAATATCTGATGACACATCCGATACAATACGCCTCCACAGAGTTGAATGACAATCGGCTTTCACTCTATGTTGGTCAGCAGGGACGCTGTGCGGTGACAGGAAACATTCTGCAAATTGGAAGTATTGAAGTGCACCATAAGAAGCCCCGACACGCAGGAGGAACGGACGCATATCAAAATCTTTGCATGGTAATATCAGCCGTACATCGACTGATACATGCAACTGCGGAAGATACAATTATGCGTTGTCTCGATGAACTGAAACTGAATGATACTGCGCTGGAAAAACTGAACAAACTACGTATCTACGTTGGAAACTGCGAATTGACTGTAAATAGGTAATTCCCGATGGAGCGCCGTGTGCGGTGAAAGTCGCACGCACGGTGCGGAGTGGGGGAAAAACTGGAGATTACTTCAAAGGTTTACCTATCACTATTGAAACGCATCTGGATCGCTTGGGCCATTATCAACGGCATTGGCGCATTCATTGCCTATGTTGTTCCGCTGTTCGACGGCCTCGCCACGCTGACCCCGTAATTAAAAAGACTCCGGCAACAAGGAGGTGACGCCTTTGCTGGAGCTTATCTTTCAAGGTTTTATTGAGTGGACATACGGCCTGGTTCTGGAAGCGTGGGAGTTTTTCTCCTCCGCTCTGCTGGACATTATGAGCATGGATTTTGATTATCTGCGCTCCCATGTGCCGGTTATTGACACCATATCTGAAGTCATGCTGGCAGCAGGATGGGCCATTCTCATCGGAAATCTGGTGTTTCAGGCAGTCAAAAGCATGATGAGCGGATTGGGATTTGAAGGTGAAGATCCCAAACTACTCTTCACCAGAACCTTTGTGTTTGCTTTTTTGCTGCTTGCCAGCCCTCAGATCTGTAATATCTGTCTGGACATGACATCCTCTATAATGGAGCTGATGGAAATGCCGGATGCAGTCAATATTACCCTTGCAGAAGAAGCCACCTTCGGTGGACTTGCTGTAGCGTGGCTGTTGGTCGTCATTTGCGGTATTATTGTGATGTTCCAATCTTTCAAGCTGATTTTTGAGATGGCAGAACGGTACTTCATTCTGGCTATGCTGACCATCTGCTCACCCTTGGCCTTTGGCACCGGCGGAAGCAGGAACACTTCAGACCTGTTTTCCGGTTGGTGTCGGATGTATGGCAGCATGTGTTTGCTTATGGTATTGCATGTGGTCTTTGTAAAAATGCTGTTGTCAGTATTATCCTACTGCCCCAGCGGTCTTGATGTCCTGCCGTGGATGGTGCTGGTGCTGACCATCGTAAAGGTTGCAAAGAAAGCAGATGCCCTTAGTGCACGCATTGGCCTCAATCCGGCAATGACCGGCGTTTCTCTGGGCAGATCCTTCCCGGGCGCTCTGACCTATGCCATTGTCCATTCTGCTGCCTCCCAGGTGACCAAATCGATGGGCAAATCCGGTGGTGGCCGAAAGGGCGGTACATCCGGAGCACCCGCCGGTGGTTCCGGTGGACCGAAACCTGCAGGGCCTACTGCTGGTGGCGGCCGTTCCGCTGCGGCATCCGGCACAGCAGGAACAAGCACTTCCCACGCCCAGACTGCCAATACACAAAACCAGACACAGCAGGTCAACAACCAGCAAAACGCTTCTCACAGCGCAAGTCAGACACAAACTGCCACGCAGCAGCACGGTGCGACACAAGGTATTCAGCAAGGTGGCGTTGTGCTGCAAAGCGGATCGCAGCAGAGCAATTCGGCACAGTCCAAAGTGCAGCAGTCTGCATCTTCCATGTCTCAAATCGGCGCAGGCAGTCCATCCAGTACATCACAAAAAAGCAATACAGTTTCTGGCCCTTCTTCCAGAAACAGCTCTGTTCCTCCCGGCACCCGCCGTGCACCCAGCCATGTTAAGGTAGCTTCCATGAGCCCCGCTGCAGATAAACCGGGTGTTTCCGGCAGCCAAAAGCCAGCGGCACCGGCAGGAACACCCTCCGGTGGCAACTCTGTCACCAATCAGAGTGAGACGGTCAAAAACGGCACAGCAGGAACTGTATCCGCACCGACAGCCACCCGCATTTCTCATGTGGCAGCGCCCACTATTCGAAGCGGTGCAGTCGGAAGTACGGTACAGGCTGCAGAGCAAAACAACGTCTCCGTTGGCTCTGTTCACGGCAGCGCACCGCAGTCTGCCAGCAAGGTGTCTTCCGGCCCCGGCAGTCAGCCCGCAGGCTCCACCCGCTTCAGCAGACGAGAGCCAAGTCAAAGTGCAGTTCCAAGAGCGGTGACCCCCTCCGTTGCAACACCAGCCGCTTCCAGCAAAGCACCGGCTCCCAACAACATGCCGACACCGGCTACTCCTGCGGCATCCAAACAACCGCAGCAACCCACCATGGTGCAAAACGGCGTGGCAGGAATGGGGATCTTCTCGGCAGACCGCTCCGCTCCCAAAGAAACACGGTACAGCAGAAATCCCACTTCCGTTTCGCAGGCAGCAGCCACAGGAGAAGCCCGTCCCAGTGGAGCAACGGCACGGCAGGAAAGCCGTTCTGTTCCTTCGCCTGCCTCTCCTATTGTCAGCAAACGGGATGTCCCGCACCCCGGCATGGCAGGAACTGCGTCCGCGGAGTCCCGTGTGTCGCAGGCACGTCAGACGGCCCTCAACCAGACTGTGCAGAGTAAGACAACACCGTTGGCAACGGATACTCTTGGCGCGAAACGAACGGTTTCCAACGCTTCCGGTGCCCGCAAGGTGCAGCAGTCCCGCAAGTCAAAGATAAAGCGGCAAATGCAGGACGGAGGCGGTAGCGGTGTCTGAACAAAACAACTCCCGTTCTGGGCTGCAAACCGCCATTGATGTTGCCCGAACCGGCAAAGCGGCGGCACGCATTGCCAAAGCCGCCGCAGCTGCCGGCTTAAAAGGTGCCGCTGTTGCGGCGGCCAAAGAAGCCCTGCCGCTGCTGATTAAAATCGCCATTGCCATTCTGGTGACCATGATCGTCATTCCCATGGTGGTATTCACCGCATTGCCCAACATCTTTTTCGGCTATGACAATTCCGCTACCGAATCCATTGTGGATATGACAGAAAAGGCACTTTCCATTGGCGGCGCATATATGAGTGTCGAGGATTTTGAAAAGACCCAAATGGATTCCATTGTCACAGGACTTGTCAATCAGCATGAAAATGCCGGCACGCCGATCGACCACATTGAAGTGACCAGTTCCTTCGATGACGAAGATCTGTGCTGGCTCATTGCCATCAACTCTGTGGCTCACGAACAGGATCTGGACACCATGACTGTTGCCGCCATACAGGAAATGAACATCTCCCGTATCATCTCTACTCCCTCCATATCCTCTTTGGTTTCCGGCGATGGGATCACCGTCACGACGCTGAAGGTGAATTTCGAGAAACTGGACCCGGAACAGCTGATGGAGGATCTTGGCTTTGATGATGATGCCAAAACATGGGCAGGCGCTCTGGCTGAAACGCTCATCGAGAGTGACGCGCTGGAAAAATACAAAGATCATTTTTCCGCTTATGTTCCAAGCTACAGCGGTGATAATTCGTACACCGGTGATGTGATCTACGGTGGCGGCAGCACTGGCGCAACGATCGACAATACCATCGACACCTCTGGATTTGTAGACCCCGATACCAAAAACAACCTGGATCTGGTCGCCTATGCTATTCAAGCCTTTGAGCATGGATGGGGCTATGTCTGGGGTACCTACGGTTGTGTATTGACCGAGTCTGTTCTGGACTATAAGTTGGAGCAATATCCGGATGGCGTCGGAAACTTTGAGGATTTTATTCGGGAAAACTGGCTGGGTGGCCGTACCACAGACTGTGTTGGTCTGATCAAAGGCTACGGCTGGCTGGACCCCACAAATCAATCCATCAACTACGGCACCAACGGCATGCCGGATTACAATGCGGATACCATGTACAGCGTTTCTTCTGAAAAAGGCACCATGGACACTATGCCCGACATTCCCGGCATTGCACTTTGGAAATCCGGGCATATCGGCGTTTATATCGGTGATGGCATGGCCATTGAGGCCATGGGTACTAAGTATGGTGTCGTAAAAACCGAAGTAGAGGGTCGTGGTTGGGAAGGCTGGTGCAAAATTGAATACATCGACTACATCGAAGAATAGGAGGTCTCCATGCTAGTCAGGAAAATGCGTTTGCTTCGGCACAAATACAACATATCGAGAAATGAACTTGCTGAGGAATGCGGTTTATCCCCTCAACGGATCAGCGAGATCGAATTGGGCGAAGCAGCGCTTTCTTTGGAAACAAAAAAGAAATTAGAGCGCGCCTTCAGTTACGTCCACTATCGGCGTTTGCAGAACTGCAACGCACTACGCGAAGATCTCTTCAGCAATCTGGAAACGCTCTTTGACCCTGTGGAGGAAACGATCTATGAATTATGAAGTCTATCATATACCGGTCAATTTCACTGATGCAGGGCGGATCTTCGGCTTGTTTGAGATCCGCAATGTCATAGAGACGGTGATCCTGACCGTTCCTGTTTTGTTTCTCTGTCTGGCCTGTCTGCCTCTGGCTCTGACACCCAAAATCATCGTCACGCTAGTCATCATTGTCCCCCTGGGCGGCTTTGGATTGATCGGTGTCAGCGATGACAGTCTGGGCCGCTGGCTTACAGGCTGGTGGCAGTGGAGAAAAAGCCGCAGGCTCATGCTCTTTCGAGGGGAGGTAAAAAATTGAATGTCAAAAATTTGATCTTCGGCAATAGCGTCAAGGATGCCGGCGGCAGCTCCGGCGTTTACCGAGACAGCATCCAGGCTTGGCTGCCCATCAAAAATATCGTCGATGGCATGGTCATTACCAAGGACAATCGTTTTGTCAAGGTCTGTGAAGTATTACCGGTCAACTTCTATCTGAAATCTGCCACAGACCAGCAGAATATCATCATGTCCTTTGCATCTTATCTGAAGATCGCACCCAACACCATGCAGATCATGGTGCGGACACAGCTGGCAGACATGTCGGAGTACATTGCTCGGATGAAAGGCTACGCAGAGGAAGAAGAAAATGAAAAATGCCGGGAGATGATCGAGGATAACATCGCCGAAATCAGCTGGCTCAGCGGCAGTGGGGCCATCAGCCGCCGTTTCTTCCTCGTATTTGAGTATGAACCTCACATGAAGGCCAAACGCAATACGGTCAAATATATTGCCCAGCGCTTGAACGAGGAAGCCGATGTGGCCAGACGGTATCTGGACGTCTGCGGACTGGAAGTTTTGGAACCGCACTACGCCGACAACACCTTGCTGGAGCTGCTGTATGAGCTGATCAACAAGCACACCGGCCATCGGGTCAAACTGCCGGAGGGCGTGTTTGATATGACCACCACCGTCCATGGAATTTATGAATAAGAAAAAGGCTGCACTTCAGTGCAGCCCTTAAATCAGTCATTCTTTTGTTTTTCCCAGTTGCACATCACAAAATGCTTTCAGTTCCGGGATATTCACGGTGGCCGTTTCCCAAAGCACATCTAAATCCACATTGCCATATCCATGGACAATAATATTCCGCATTCCCTTGATGGCACCCCACTGGATTTGGCTTTCTGTAGAAGACCGGAACTGAGAAGACAATCCGCCTGTCAGTTCTCCGATCTGTAAAACAGCAAATGCAACAGAATACTGGAAATTCAAATCTGCTTCAAAAGCAGCGCGGTCATTTCCATACCGCTCGATTGATACCTGAATATCCACACAATACTCACGGATACGCAAGATCCGCTGCAAATCAGGCGACATAGATATTCTTCCTTTCTCTGTTGACCTGTGACCGGAAGTAAATATCACTTTCTCTGCGGCAGGGGCCTTCCAGAGAATTGAGCGTCAGCAGATCGATTTTTTTGTTAAGTGCTTCTTCCAGATCACTGTACAAAGCACCAAGCTTAAACAGATTGGTCAAATCTGTTCCGGTCGTATCTACGATCAGATCTACATCGCTGTCTTCACACGCTGTTCCGTTGGCATAAGAGCCAAAGACATACACCGCACGAAGACCATACTGTACTGCAATAGGCGTTACGATGGCCTGTATCTCAGATAGGGTATAAATCATAAGGCTCGCCTCCTTGTTGTAGTTTCCCATTTATATTATATACCATATCGCAAATTTTTTTCAAGTATTGGAGTGATAACGATTGAAAAAACGAAAAGCCAAGCAAGAAAGCCTTGCTTCATCCTCCACAGAGGCTGACATCAATCAGTTTTCGGAGTCGGAAGAGGACAGTCTTCCCCCGGAGCGTTCCGGACTAAAAAAGTTGTTGTTCGGCGAAGAAAAGCCGGATGTCAATGAACTGGAAGCCGGTTCTACCACTGTTCTGGATATTTTGTCCCCTACATCGGTGGACACCAAAAGCCGTGACTACATCGTAGTGGACGGCGTTTTTCATGCTTACCTCTATGTGACCGGTTACGGTTATTCCACCACAGTGGGTAACGGCTGGCTCTCTCCTCTGGTTGAAGCCGGTGAGGGTATCAGCCTGAACTTTGTGCTGAAGCGCCAACCCAAGGATAAGACCTTGTCCAAGATCGCCAAGACCACCATGATCAACCGCAGCCGTATGCGGGACGTAGGCGATACCCGCCAGGACTACGAAGAACTGGACAGTGCCATCAACTCCGGACTCTATCTCAAAGACGTGATGAACCGGCAGGGCGAGGATTTCTATTATATGCACACGCTTATTGAGGTCACAGCCGATGACCCGGAAACACTGGAGCAGCGTGTCTGCGCCGTAGAAAACCTCTGTGTATCCGTAGATATGATCGCCCGGAGATGTGACTACAAGCATGAACAAGGTTTTTTGTCCGCGCTTCCTGTACTGGCACTGGATCCGGATGTGGAACGGAAGTCCAAACGCAATGCTCTGACCAGCGGCGTGGCCGCATCCTTTCCCTTCGCCTCCTATGAGCTCAGCGACCGCAACGGCATCTTCCTGGGCCTGAATATGCATAATCGTTCTCCTGTATTTCTGGATCCCTTTGATGACTACAAGTACACCAACGGCAACTTCGGTTTGTTCGGCTCCTCCGGCGCCGGTAAAACCTTCACCATGCAGTGTATCGGCGGTCGCCTGCGGCAGCAGAACAAGCGGGTTATATTCGTCATTCCCAAGAAGGGTCATGAGTTCCGTCCCCTGTGTGAGCAGTTGGGCGGCTTATACCTGCGTCTGTCTCCCTCTTCCAAGGACTGCCCCAACATCATGGCCATCCGCCGCAAATCCCTTGACTCCTATGCCAGCCTGAAAAATCTGACAGCCCGCGGCGACTCTGTTCTGGCAGAAAAGATCTCCCGGCTGACCATCTGGTACTCTCTGCAGAAGAAAGACCTCAGTGATGAGGATCGAAACCACATCGATATTTCTCTGGTAGAATGCTATCGGCGATATGGCATCACCTTTGACAATTCCACCATAGTAGACGAATACGGCAACTACAAGAAAATGCCCATTATTGCCGACTGGTATGAAGTCCTGCTGCAGAACCCGGAAACCAAGCATCTGGCTGTGGTGTTGGCCCGCTATGTCACCGGCTCGGCCGCCGCCATGGGCGAGCGTAATGACATCGATCTGGACAACAAATACATTGTTCTGGACACCTCCGGTCTTTCCGATGATATGCTCCTGCCCGGAATCTTCTGGGCAACCGATGTGGCCTATGACCTCATCATGGCATCGGAACGGGAACTGTCCGCCCTGATCGCAGACGAGCTGTGGGCACTGGTCGGTGCAGGCTCCAATCCTCTGGTCGCCGGTTTCGTGCTGGAGATGGTCAAAACCATTCGTGGTCTTGGCGGCATCGCCGTTACCTCTACTCAGGGTATGCAGGACCTGTTCGGTCTGGATGGCGGTAAATACGGCAAGGGCATCATGGACTCCAGCCGCATCAAACTGGTCATGCAGATGGAGGAACAGGAAGCGCGGCTCATTCAGGATGTGCTGAACCTGTCCGAAGATGAAGTCCGACAGATCACCCGGTTCCGCCGTGGTGAAGGACTTCTCTGCATTGGCTACAACCATGTACCCATTGCGTTCCATGCATCCCAGCGGGAATACGACGCCATCACCACATCGCCCACAGACCTGAGAAGCAGGCAAAAGGAGGACTAAACCTTGTACCATCTCAAAGAAGACATGGCTCGTATCCAGACACTGGTCGGCAAAGCTTTTACCGAAACCGGTGGTCTGCTTGCCATGGCGGACGGAGCCTACAAAAGCGACGCAGGCCTTCAAAGAAAGTTGGAACAAACTATGGAGCATTTTGAAAAGCAACGCTGGAGCTTCGAACGCTCTGCGAGAAACACAGTCCCGGCACAGGACAGTACGGGACAAAGCCTTTGCTTCCTGCCATAGACATCACAGGCTACGTAGAAGTGATCGGATATCACTGGTTTCATATCTGTCTGAACACGCTTCTGCCACACTGCAGGTTTCAATCGCCCAAATGGCTGTTTGACTCCATACGAAGAATCCTGGCTAATTATGAGGCGACAGGAAAGCAACTCCCGTATTATCGCAATGGCGCCGTTCTCGTCATTGAGGAATGCAGCAATGTGGAAGGTCGGCAGGTCTTCGATCAGGACAACAAAGGCTGGAAAAGCATCAGCAATGCTCTGAAGGGCTGGATGCTTCCAGACGATGATCAATACAGTTTGGGTGTTGTCCTTCTGTCCACCCCAAGCGCCGAGAACGTCTGCCACATTACACTTCTGGAAAAAGACGATGTTGGAGATTTCTTCTCTTTGCGATACGGCTATTCTGCCTCCGGAACGGTCTATAGACCCTTCTGACACCCATCAGAATGACCCTCAAAATAAGCCTCAAAAAACCGCATCGCTTTGGTTGCTCGTTCTGATGGGTATTGCTTCCCGCAACCCCTTGAAATAAAAGGGTTTTCGGCCCATCGCCACAGGCTCTCCATGAAAAAAGCCTGACTACTATGTACACCCATAAGATTGTGCTCCCGCAAGCCCCCGGAGGAGCCGAAATTGAGAGTGGGCCGGAAGCGGCACACGAACAATTTCGGCTCCTCTGCAGGAATCCAAGGAGGTGTAACATCTGTGATTTTCAGTGAACAGGATATGGATCTGCTGCGTCTGCTGAGATGGTGCCGTTACCTTTCTCCCGATGACCTTCACAAGCTCTTTCCTGAAGATATTGCCGCCAATCTTCAGGCGTTGCGTCTGATCCGACGACATCAAACAAAGAACTGGCTGATGTTGACCACCAAGGGCAATGCCTTTCTGAGCGAACATCTTTCCGCACTTCCGCCAGACACACAGCTCCCATATCAAGCCACAGCTATGGTTCGCCGCCTTCGTACTTCCAAGCTGATGCTGACGGCTTACCGTGCAGGATTGCCTGTATTCACAACTAAAATGAATGAGCTGCTTGACCGGTCCGCTTTTTTCATGCCGACTATGACACGGGGCCGTGGCTCCAATCCCTGGGGTAGTACCCGTATCGGCGCCGTGGTCCATCTTGGCGATCTGCTTTGCTCCGCTCACTATGTGT
>JAGBEM010000164.1 GCA_017936985.1 Oscillospiraceae bacterium | reverse complement strand
GAGAAAAGCCTGTTTCTTTTTTAAAGCAATAGGAGAAATGGGATGGACTGTTAAAGCCAAGGGACATAGCGATTTCTTTAATGGTCATATCGCTGGTTTGGATCAACTTCAGTGAAAGGGCGATCCGCTGCTGCAAAACATATTGGTGAAGCGTTTTGCCGGTGTGACGCAGCATCAGTCGGTTGAGATAATTGGGGTTGTAATTGAAATACGCACCAATCTCGCCGTTTGTGATCTGCCCTGAGATATTGGCATCGATATACTGCATGATCTGGGTGATCACAGTATCGCTCTTGCTGCCCAGATTGCTGTGCCGTGCCAAGTCCACCAGGATAGATTTGAAAATCGTTGACACCTTGCTGGCATACAGAAGCCGCTTTTCCTGGAACTCGGAAAGGATCTCCTGCAATTCAGCCTCCAAAAAAGTCACATTATCGAAATATACCGGTGCGTTGTACAGCGGAGCATCTGAGAAAGATACGGCGCTGTGGGCGTTACCCGGAAGAAATGAGGATATGGGACACGGTATCAAAAAACCATCATTGTCGCTATAATCCTGCGTAAAATCAAAATCCAAAACGATCATGTCCACAGCTTGTTTTGGATAGATGGTGTACTGGGTGTTAGACTGAAACATGATCAAGCTGCCGCGGCTCACGGAATAGTCGACACCTTCGACCTGCACAACAGCTTCGCCATCAAAAGTGTACAGAAAACGACAGTCATAGGTTTTTGACGGCCCTCGCTGAAACTCAAACCGCAGCTTATCCGCGAACCGGATAAACGGATTTGCTTTGCTTAGCTCCATGATTTAGCTCCTCTCTGCACTCTGCTTTTGATAATATTCTACAATATACGTGCAGAAAAATCAAGAACTATTTAGGTGTGTTTTATGATAGCTTTGGATGGAATAATGATGTTTTCCCAATATTTTTATCCACTTTTACAAAGCGATTCAAAGGGAGAAATTTTGTTGGCGACATCAAAAGGTATCTATTTTCGACTTTCTGACCGCATTTTTCAACTAACCAACGCTTCCATTGGTACCACGCCGGTAGGTATTGGGATAGATAATGTGGGTTTTTTGACATCTATTGGTTTAAAAGAGGGTCAGCCTGTCCACCTTATGAACGGCGAACTGCGTCTGCCCGGTGCGATTGTGAAGCTTCATTCGGAAGAAGTTGGAACACATATTTCTTTTTCTCCCCTGCTACCAGCATTGATTCAAAGATGTGCGCAGATGCTTCATACAAAAAGTAAACCCCGAAGTATATCCTCTCTGTGTGCCCCCCTGATATATGGTGCCACACAGATCTACGAAACAACCAATCCGGTATGCCAAATCGCATATCCTCTACTTTTAGAGCTGATCCAGGCAATGCGTACAGCAAACCTGGAAGCAATAACCGCTGCTGTTAATGCTTTGATCGGGATGGGTGTCGGCTTGACCCCGTCAGCTGATGATGTTATATTGGGCCTGATGTATGGACTTTTACGCCTTGCGCCGTATGCAGTTTCTACTAAAGCGCTGACAGAAGCAGTTATAAAATACGCCCCCATCAACACCAATGCGATCAGCGCGGCGTACTTGCAAGCCGTCGCGGAAGGTGGAGAATTTTCCCGTTTAGACAACATCTTGCACGGACTTTCCGGCAAGATCCCACTGGACATAGAACCAATGCTGGAAATCGGCAGCAGCTCCGGTTCAGAAATGCTGCTTGGGCTGCTGATCGCAGCAAAAATAATCTACTTATGAGGTGCTAATATGCAATACTATGAACTGAGTAATGAAAAAATCAGCATCCGCGTCTGTTCCCTGGGCGCAGAGCTGCAAAGTGTTTATTCCAAGGAACTGGAGATAGAATACATCTGGCAGCCCGGCACAGAAACTTTTGCTCACCATACGATGCTGTTGTTCCCCAACCCTGGCCGGATCGCCCATGACCGGATCATCGTAGGCGGAAAGGTATATCCCGCTATGATGCATGGATTTGCCAACGATATGGAGTTCGCCTTGGTGGAACATTCCGACAAAAAAATCCTGCTGGAGCTGAAAGCTACCGACTATACACGCCGGTATTTCCCCTACGAATTCCGGTTCCAGGTGGAATTCACATTGGATGGCGATAAGGTGCTGCAGCACTTCTATGTGATCAACGAGGATAATAAACCTGTTTACTATTGTTTGGGTGCCCATCCCGGTTTCTATTGCCCCATTGAACTGGGCGAAAGCGGCGATGATTACAGCCTGCTGTTCGATGTTCCCCAGAATTTGAATCAGATGGAGCTGGAAAATCACACCCGTCTGCTGACCGGCAAGGAAATTCCCGTGTTGGTTGGGGAAACAGAGATTCCTCTGGATGAGCATTTCTTTGACGGCGGTCCCCGGCTGTACAGTAATATGTGTGCAAATACCATTACTCTGAAATCCGAGCGTTCCGGCCATTTTATGGAACTGGGCATTGAAGGCTTTGATAACCTCTGTCTGTGGGGAGCCCCGGGTAAGATGTCTGTGATCTGTATCGAGCCCTGGTGCGGCACTTCTGACCGGACAGACACCAATCACATCTGGGAAGAAAAGCCCGGCATCCGACGCATTGAGGTCGGTCAGACCGGCAAGCATCTGCTGACATTCCGTGTTGGATAAATACAGAAATACGCCCTGTGAGAAATCACAGGGCGTTTACTTATTTGTTTAAGAACCAATCCTCGACGATGTCGCTGTGGGTGACGACGATCTCAATGTCTTTCAGTTCTTCCTTTGTGAAAAATCGCAGTTCTCTGGACTCGGCGCTGATCGTCATTTGCGGTTCCTCCGGCAGGTCTAAGCCAAACACGACTACCACCATGCGCCAGATACTTCCGTCCCGGAATGCGGCGATGCGTCCCGGCTCGCCATAGACGGCCAAACGGGCAAATCGATCCTGTGGGATACGGATGCCCAGTTCTTCCCGAACCTCACGGGCAATGGCCTGCAGCTCGGTTTCCCTTTTCTTGACACCGCCGCCGACTAATCCCCATGTATTAGAGTCTCTGCGGCGCTCTAAGAGGAGTTTTCCTTTGCAGGTAAGAATCACATTGGCGCCCAAATGAGCCGGCATGGTGGGCTTGGGGGCGTTGGGATCGCCCCGGTAGAAGGTTACAATAGACATATATGCCTCCGAATCGATTGGTTGTGCTTATTATACAACGCCTGGTCGTAGTTTTCCACCCCTAAAATTCGTCGGGGATGGGTTTTGTTACGCCGGTGCGGCGGGCTTTGTCCAGACCGCCGGCCATGTGGGAATTGGGGTCTTGGGCGAATTTGGCACGGCGGATGATATCCTCTCCGAACTTATCCCGGAGAGAATCCACAGTTTCATCCAGCCGAAGCTTGCGCTCGTACTGCTCCGGGCTCATGCCGGAAAAGAGATCATACTGCTGGTAGGGCTCATCCGTCAGTCTCGTCATCTGCACACCCAGCTGTCGCAGGGGCGTTACCCCGTCCCAGGCTTCATCAAAAACCTTGCAGGCGGCTTCAAAAATCTCCGCGGTGATATTGGTAGCGCCGTGGAGCATCATCTGGTGGGAAAAGTGGTGAAATTCGTTGGTACGCAGGTGGATGCTGATGCAGCGGCCGCATTTTTCATCCTTACGCATCCGGCTGGCAACCGTCTCGCACAGGCTCAGGATCACCTGGTGGGCATGATCATGGGTCAGCACATCCTGGGCGGTAGTGACGGAATTTCCGTAGCCCTTGTTCTCTGCCGGCTCCGGGGTCACTGCGTCGGCGTTACGGCCGTTTGCAAAGTGCCAGATGGTTTCCCCCGCCTTGCCGAAACGGCGTTTGAGGACCTGCAGGTTGGCTCTGGCCAGATCGCCGATGGTATAGATGCCCAACATCTTCAGCTTTTTCTCCGTAGCAGGGCCTACAAGAAACAGATCACGCACAGGAAGGGGCCACATTTTCGCCTCCATTTCCTCCGGAAAGAGCGTATGGACTTTATTTGGCTTTTCAAAATCCCCTGCCATTTTCGCCAGCAGCTTATTGGAGGAAATCCCCACATTGACAGTAAAGCCCAGCTCCTCCCAGATCCGGCGGCGCATGGTCTCTGCTGCCAGCCGGGGCGGTCCCCAAAGCCGCTCAGTACCGGTCATGTCCACCCAGGCTTCGTCGATGGAATACTGCTGTACCTGGGGGCTAAATTGGCGCAGCATTTCCACAAAATGGCGGCTGGCCTCCACATACAAAGGATAATCAGGCTGGACGACCTTTAGATCCGGGCATTTTTCCAGCGCCTGAAACAGCGGCTCACCGGTCTGGATGCCGTACTTTTTGGCCGGGGCGCTTTTGGCGAGAATAATGCTGTGCCGGGATTCTTTATCACCGGCTACCACGGAGGGCACATCCCGAAGATCCTCCGTTTCTCCCAAAACCTTGACCCGATAGGCCGCCGACCAACTTAAGAACGCCGAGTTGGCATCCACATGAAAGATCACTCGCTGCATCAGTACACCCTCCGAAACAGGCACCAGCTGTGGGTGCGGATGGTATATTTCAGTTCAAACATCCACTCTTTGCCCTTAACCATAGCCTTGCAAAGAAAGATCTGGGCTTCGATGCCCACATACTGGATGGGCTTCATGCTGATAATTTCGTCAATGTCGATGCGCAGCAGCTGGTGCTGTTCGTCTTCCATGCGAAGGCGCAAAGGCCGGATCTCCCCACCTGCGCTGCAGACCGATATAACATCTACCGGCTGATTGTGCACCATGCCGCTCACCTCCTTGTTCACGAACATTATAGCACATTCGTTCGTATATAGCAAGAGGAAATTTCCGGTTGCCACTTCCCTGCCGGTCTGGTATAATAGCGAAAAAGAGAGGTGTTTCAGAGTGACCAACGCAGAAATACTACAAATCGCATTACAGCAATCCGCTTGGGATTGCAATTGTGCGCCTGAGGATTTTCTCAGCAGTCATAATGTTGTTGTTAAATCTGCCTGCAATACAAAGGCGAGAAAATACCTTTCTCTGCCGCAATCCTGCAATCTTGTATCCTACGGAAATAATATAGTTGCGCAAACCGCTGATTATCTAATGAAACAGGTTGCAGAATATATTAACAAATACCCTGTTGAACATTGTTTTGAAACACCACATCTTCATGTTCTTGAAGATATTTTACGTCCGCATGGCTTCAGTGTCTGTTTTGTTGGGGAATACTTTCTGCCGGATATAAACCAGCTAAAACTGCTCCCTTGTAAATATGAGCTTCGTACACTCTACCAAGAAGACTTTCAAACGCTCTATACTCCTCAGTGGAGTAACGCATTATGCGAAGATCGAAAGGAATTGGATGTGCTAGGTGTAGCCGCCTACGACCACGGAAAGCTAATCGGTCTTGCCGGATGTTCCGCAGACTGCGAAGATATGTATCAAATTGGAGTAGATGTCCTGCCGGAATACCGCAAACAAGGCATTGCTTCTGCACTGACGAGCATGCTAGCACTGGAAATTCTGGCACAAAATAAAGTACCTTTCTATTGTGCAGCCTGGTGCAACATCAAATCTGTACGCAATGCCATTAAATCCGGTTTCCGTCCCGCTTGGATAGAAATGACCGCTAAGGAAACTTCATTTGTAGAAAGAATGAATAAAGGAGAAATCTAATGCTGAAATATCCCTGCTTGGTATTGGATCATGATGATACTGTGGTGCAGAGCGAAGCGACTGTCAACTATCCGTTCTTTGTGGAATTTCTGAAAGAGTATCGTCCCGGCGCAACCATCACACTTCACGAATACATCAGCGGGTGCTTTCACCCCGGCTACGGCGATATGTGCCGGCAGCGGTTTGGCTTTACCGAAGAAGAACTGCTGATCGAGTACACCGGCTGGAAAGAATACATACGCAGCCACATTCCTGCGCCCTACGAAGGAATCGACCGGATCATCCGGCGGCAGAAAGAAGAGGGAGGTATTGTCTGCGTAGTTTCCATGTCCGCCCAGGAAAACATTGCCCGGGATTACAAAACCCACTTTGGCATAGAGCCGGATGAAGTTTACGGCTGGGACTTAGCGCCGGAGAATCGCAAGCCCAGTCCCTGGGCGCTGCAGCAAATCATGGAAAAGTACGGCTTTGCGCCGGAGCAAATGCTGGTCATTGACGACATGAAGGCGGCGGTAGGAATGGCCCGGGCCGGTGGCTGCCCCATTGCCTTTGCCGGCTGGGGTCGGACAGACTTTCCGGAGATCACAAAGGAAATGACCAAACTGTGCGATTATGCCTTTGATTCGACGGACAGTCTTGAAAAATTCCTGTTTGAGGTGGAATGATGGCGAGAGAAGAAAAAGCGATCTTTACCAATATGTGCATGATCAGCGACGGAAATGGTAATATTCTGGTACAAGACAGATCAAAACCGGACTGGCCCGGTCTTGCCTTCCCTGGCGGTCATGTAGAGCCGGGCGAATCCTTTACAGAATCTGTGATTCGGGAAGTCAAGGAGGAAACAGGACTGACTGTTGAAACGCCTGTCCTTTGCGGTGTGAAGCAATTTCAGACAGAAAATGATAGCCGGTATGTGGTATTCTTTTATAAAGCGAACCGTTTTTCCGGTTCTTTGCACTCCTCCTGTGAGGGAGAGGTCTTTTGGGTCCCCAGGCGCGAACTTGCAAATTACAAATTATCAATTGATATGCTGGAAATGGTGCAGGTCATGGAGTCTGAAGAACTAAGTGAATTTTACTACTACAAAGCTGGTGAAAGCTGGGACTTTAAGCTGCTGTGACAACTTGACAGACATGGTATAATGCTTGTAGCAAGGAGGTGAGCCGTTTGGAAAAGCAGAGCATCAAGGTAGTTTCTACCAACCGGGAAGCCCGGCATGAGTATTTCGTGGAGGAAGAATTTGAAGCCGGTATCGAGCTGTGCGGCACGGAGGTCAAATCCATCCGAGCAGGTACACTGAACCTGAAGGACGCCTGGTGCGGCATCAAGGACGGCGAGCTTCTGATCAATCAGATGCACATCTCCCCCTATGACCACGGCAACATCTTCAACCGGGATCCTCGGCGTGTGCGCAGACTTCTTATGCACAAGCGTGAGATCATGCGGCTTTACGGCAAGGTCAAGCAGGATGGCTATTCCTTGATCCCCCTGTCTGTTTACTTCAAAGGCAGCCGTGTCAAGGTCAAGGTTGGACTGTGCAAGGGTAAAAAACTGTACGACAAAAGACAATCCGCTGCAGAAAGAGACGCCAAGCGTCAGATCGAGCGGGCAATGAAGGAGAGATATTAAATGGCAAATCCTACTTTTAAGATCACCATGGCAAACGGCGGTATTATTGAAGGCGAGCTGTACCCCGACAAGGCACCCCAGAGTGTTGCAAACTTCGTGGACCTGTGCCAGCACAATTATTATGACGGACTAATCTTCCACCGTGTCATCCGTGGCTTTATGATCCAGGGCGGCTGCCCGGACGGCACCGGTATGGGCGGCCCCGGCTACTGCATTAAGGGTGAGTTCTTCTTCAACAGCGTGAAGAACGACCTGAAGCACAAGCGCGGCGTTCTTTCCATGGCCCGTTCTTCTTCTCCCAACTCCGGCGGCAGCCAGTTTTTCATCATGCATGAGACTTCTCCCCACTTAGACGGCCAGTATGCCGCCTTCGGCAAGGTAACTTCCGGCATGGATGTGGTGGATGCTATTGCTACTACAAAAACAGGTATGCAGGATCGCCCTGTTGAGGAACAGAAGATCGCTTCCATCACCGTTGAGCTCAACGGTGCAGAGCTTGCAGAGCTGAAAAAGCTGCCCGATCCCTACGGGAGATTTTAAAGAAATAACGGTGGGATGCCAGCCATCCCACTGACCTTTATGGGGCCGTACTGGTTTCGACGGGGGTAGTGAGGCTGGAATAGCGTGCCGTGGCGCCTGACCACGCCAAAACGGGTAACTTTTAAATTTAACTGACCACAATACTGGTGCATTCGCTGCCTAATTAGGCGCGCATCCGCCCCGGAAGGTCCACGAGCCGGGCTCGGGTGTGATCTGAGTGGAGACCGTGCGTGCGCAAAGCTTTGAGCGCACCATGCATCATGAAGCTACTGATGACCGTAGGGTGTTTGTTCCCGCCGGTCTGAGGGAATGTAAATAACAAACTGCGCACGGAGAAGTTCCTTCCAAGTTGCTTTCGGACAGGGGTTCGATTCCCCTCGGCTCCACCAAAATAAAGACCACCCTTCGGGGTGGTCTTTTGTTTTGGTAATTCGGGAATCGAACCTATATAAATGCAACAGTCCGGTGGACTGTTGCTTGCCGCCGGTTTCGACAGCGCAACACCTCAATTTTCATCCCACTAGGGATGAAAATGCAAATCGATTCCCCTCGGCTCCACCAGAAGAGAATATCACAGAAACGGACGGGTTTTCGTTATTGTAATTCTATATACATTCTGCTATAATTGAAAGTGAAAGGAGTGAAATACATGAAAAAACGATTGCTAAAAATAGGAATCATTATAATCTGTATTTCCCTTTTCTTGTACCTTATCGGTTATTTTCACAATCCAATCTTCGTAAGCGATGTAGACCGGGTCGTTTTACATACATACAGCCACAGCGGTCAAAGTGATGATGTAATTGACGGTACAGCCGAGCTGGACAGGGATGACATATATAGACTGATAGCGCTATACAACCTTTCCCGCCATGACAGCCACATTACCTCTGAGCCCTGCTGCGACGAATACTGGTTTGAGGTATTTTTTCATGATGGAAGCATAATACGAATCAGCGAAGGCTCCCAAACCGCAGTTATTGTAAGACCGGTCACTGGCGAAAGGTACTATGCCCACAGCAGTTTGTTACTACGCTGGGTAGAAGCCTGGATACAGGAATATGATTTAAGCAAATAGAACCAGTCTAGATTAGATGAGATTTGCGTATAACCAAAATGCCGCCCAGACGGGCGGCATTCTTCATTTAGATCTTTCCCAGAGTTTCTTTGCAAGCGTTACTGCGCCCGTTACAGGCTCTGTATCCAGCACAGACAGCTGATAACGGTCAGGTTGGCGGAATGCTTTGCGCAAGTATTCCGGTACACAGGGCTGATTTGTAAGCCCACCGGCAATAACCACGCGGACGGGACCTGTTTTAAAGTGTCTGCCTGCGGTTTCAATCACGCCTGCCGCAACACGCATATTCCTCTGCACAATGCTTTCCGCTGCGCTGTCGCCGGAGAACGCTGCTTCAAAGACGACAGGCGCAAGAGAGGCGATCCACTTCTTACCGCCTTGATACACTTGCCGCAGAAGTGCCTGATCATCACCTGGATAAAGCGCAGCGATTCGCTCCGTCAGAATTCCAGTTTCCCCGGAGCCATCTACGGATGCAAAATAGAGCTTCAGCGCATCCTGGCCAATGTCATAGGCACTGCCGCCCTCGTTGATCAGATATCCCCAACCGCCGGTTCTGGATATATTTTTTCCGCATCTAGACCACGCGCAGATGCCGGTACCCAAAATCATGGTAATTCCGTCAGCATCACCGAGACCCGCTTCCATGAAATTACAGTTGTCGCTGTCACAGTCAAATTGACGTAGCGGAATGGTGTTGAAGAAATCATGCAGCTCCTGCTTCATAGCAGTGCCGCCAGCAATGCCGGCAAAGACAACCACAGAGGACAGTGCAATACCGTCGCAAATCTCGTAGATCCCATTTCTTAATACTTGCGCGCACTTCTCCATGCCAATATCCACCGGGTTGCAGCAATCGGTGTAGAGCCTGCGCACCTCATTGCCGTTACTGTCCACAAGGAGCATTGCAGTCTTAGTACCGCCGCCATCGATTCCCAGAAAATAAACTTCCGAATCATCCTGAAACAGTTCCTCGAGACTGACACAGAGCTTCCTGGAAAGGGCAAATAAACCGGCAATGTCCGGTATGCCGGAAGCACATTCCCATTTGCTGACTGTTTTCTCGGAGTAACCGATGGCATGACCCAGTTCCGCTTGGGTCAAACCGGCACCTTTGCGCAAGCGTCTGAGGTTTGCGGCAAAGATTTTTTCAAAATCAGTCATGGTTTTTCCTGCTTTCCACTGCTGCACGGATATTCCAGTCGTTGGCTTCCAGTGCCGCGATTGCAGCAAACTCGCTGCAATGCAAAATCTCACAGACAATGCTAATCACGCGCTGTCTAAGCTTTGCGTTGGAGGGTTTCAGATTGATCATCATGTTTTCATAAACCATTCCAAGGCGGATCATGACACAGGTGGACAGCATATTGGTAACCATTTTCTGTGCGGT
>JAGBEM010000163.1 GCA_017936985.1 Oscillospiraceae bacterium | reverse complement strand
GTTCCATCCCTTTGATTTCGAGATCCCCATGGCGATCTGAGGTGTTCTTATGGAACTGATTGTAGCCGTATATGATGATTGGGGCATTGGCTTGGGCGGCACCCAGCCTGTGGCGCTCAGCTCCGACCGGAAGTTTTTCCGGGAGACCACCCGTGGCGCTATGGTCATCGTGGGTCGCCGCACTATCGCCGACTTCCCTGGTCAGAAGCCCCTGCCCGGCAGAGTGAATGTTGCTCTGACCCGAACCAAACAGGATATTCCAGGCTTCACTGTCTGCACCAGTCCTGACGAAGCTGCAGAGCTTGCCAAAACCGCGGATCGTGCCATGGTCATCGGCGGCGGAAGTGTCTACAAGCAAATGCTTCCCCTGTGCGATACCGCCTATGTGACCAAGGTGCATTGCACCCCACAGTCTGATACATTTTTCCCTAATTTGGACGAGGACGAAAACTGGCATTTGGCAGAAATTCTGCAATCCGGAGAAGAAAACGGCATTTCCTACGAAATGTGCCTGTATAAAAGAAAAGGAACGGCCTAAGCCGTTCCTTTTTTACTCAACCACCGCTTGAGTTACTCCGTTCAATCACCTGTTTATTGCCAAAACAGGTGCCTTTTGCTATACTGATGCCATCAGGAACGGCCGCTCCGAAACATAAAAACAGGAGGAATGAAAATGTTCGATACCATGATGATCGCAAAGCGCATTAAGGACGCGCGTATTGCAAAAAATATGACCCAGATGAATCTGGCGGACGAGTTGGGTGTTAGTTACCAGGCAGTAAGTAACTGGGAGCGGGGCAACTCTATGCCCGATATTTCCAAGCTGGGGGATCTTTGCACTGCTCTGGATCTGACCGTTGATGAACTGCTGGGTGTCGAGAATAAGAGCACCGCTACGGTGAACAAGATCATGCAAAATGAAGAGGTGACCCCGGAAGAACTGGCCGAGGTAGCCCCCATCCTCCCACCGGAGGATATCCAGCAGTTGGTAAAGGATATGTCAGCTCTGGCAAAAACGATTACCGAAGAAGCGCAGAAGAAGGTACCCAATAAAATAGGAAAGCTGTCGGTCCGGATGTCGAGAATGTTTGGGGAAAAACGTACGGCAGAGGAAAGAGAAGAACCTGCTGAGACAGCGAAAAGAAAAAAGAAGGTCGATCTGTCAGCGCTTTCGGAACTGGCACCCTTTCTGGATAAGGAATATTTGGATGAACAGATTTTAAATGCGGATCTTTGTGATCTGGATGGCCTGGATGAGGTGGCACCGTTTCTCAGCAAGGAAGCACTGGAAGTCATTGCAGAACGGGCGAGTATCGATGAAGTGGATGCGCTGGTTGATATTGCACCCTTCCTCAGCAAGCAGACCATTGAGAAATTGATCTACCGCTGCTTAGAGGAAGACGAGGGCGATATGATCGAGGAATTTGCCCCCTTTGCTTCCAAGGAAACATTGGACAAACTGGTGGACACGGTGATCGAGCAGCAGTTAGACCCCAAGGATCTGGACTGGGATATCTCCGATATTTACCCCTTCCTCAGCAAGGAAACTCTTCGCAAGTTGGCGAAGTATATGATGGAACAGGAAAATGATCTGGAGGATATTGTGGAACACTTGTAAAAAGCGGAGGGCAATCTCCTGCTATGTGTGGCCATTCCGCATAAGGATATGTCGTTGGTTTTGCGTGTTTTCCACCGTCTTTTGCTGTGCAGAAGCAGTCTTACCAGAGATGGTCAAATGAAAAAAGGGCACGCTGATTTCAGCGTGCCCTTATCTTTATCCGTTCTTCCTATGCTTACGGTAATACAGATAGGAGTATACCGTTGGCAAGATGACTGCCACCAGCAGAACACCCAGCAGAACCCAGAAATTGCCGAGGAAAGCGGTAGCCAGCATAGCCACACCGCAGATCACCCATACCCAACCGCCAAAGCGATGGGTGGCATTCCAGTTACCTTCGTCATCCAGTGTCCAGGGCAGCTTGATGCCCATGGTGTAGCTTTGCCGGCACTTAGGCAGGTAATTGCCCACAATGATAAACATGATGCCCACCAGCAGGCACATAATAAAAGGAACATCCAGAAAATCATAACCCAGAGCATATGTGTATACCAGACTGCTGATCACCAGACTGAGCACCGGGCAGATCCAAAGCACCAGCTGCAGCATTTTGCCCTCGTAAGCATGATGCTTGGGATCCAGCGAGGATGCAAAAACGCATACAAGATGGATACCTGCCACCATCAGGGGGAGGAAAAACACTGCAAAGCTCTTGCTGCTCCAGCTGTCCACTTCGCCGTCAATACCCCAGTGGGAGGGGATCTGCTCCGGAAGCTGATCCCATAAAAGCAGTCCTACAAGAATAGGCAGCAAGGCAACCAGAGTCGTTATGATGATCATCGTTTTATTCTTCTTCAACATGGTCATTTTCTCCTTTCAGAGCTGTGATCCACAGCATGATCTCCTCCAGCACGGAGGTGTTGATTTCATAGTAAATAAATTTTCCTTCCCGGGTGTCCCGGATCAGATCCGCTTCCTTCAGCACAGAAAGATGCCGGGAAATGGACGCTCCGGTCACATCGAAATGCTCTACGATCTCACCGGCGGACAGCCTGCCTTTTTTCAGCAGGCTCAGTATTTCCCGTCGAATGGGATCTGCCAGCGCTTTCATAGTGTTTTGCAAGCTCAATTCCCTCACTCCTTATTTAACATTTAACCTAAAGGTTAAATATAATATACCAAACCGCTCCAAGTTTGTCAATAGAGAATTTGATAATTCTAAATTTTACACAGACCTACGGCGATGCGCCACGGGAGAGGTTCATAGGAGAGTGGTGCGCCGCGCAGCGAATTATGAATAACCGATTGCCGGGGACAATCGCACCTTCGCTATTGTATTTGGCGCGCGGGAGCGCGGCATTAACGCCTCTCCTATGTCGGCTTCTTTTCGTCCTTTTCTTGCCGAAACAAGAAAAAGACATCCTTTTGCTGCAACTGAAAAGGCGAGGGCATCTTCCGATACCCTCGCCATTTATTATTCCTTTGCCCAGCCTGCAGCGCAAGCCACCGCTTTTTGCCAGCCTTTCAGCCGGGCTTTCCGTTCCTCCTCGCTGATTTCCGGGGAGAAGGTCCGATCCACAGCCCAGTTCTTGCGGATCTCATCGGTATCCTTCCAATATCCAACTGCCAATCCTGCTAAGTAAGCCGCACCCATAGCTGTCGTCTCCACACACTTGGGTCGCAGGACGGATGCGCCGCAGGTATCTGCCTGGCTTTGCAGCAGATAATTGTTGGCAGACGCACCGCCATCCACACGCAGAGCGGTCAGAGCAATGCCGGAATCCGACTCCATGGCAGTCAGCACATCATTTACCTGATACCCAATAGAGTCCAGCGTTGCCCGAATGATGTGATACTTGTTCACACCCCGGGTCAACCCCAAAATGCAGCCTCTGGCGTAAGCGTCCCAGTAGGGAGCGCCAAGGCCTGCAAAAGCAGGCACTACATAGCAGCCGTTGGTGTCCGGCACTTTCTTGGCCATATACTCAGAGTCCGACGCAGACTCGATAAACCGCAATTCATCCCGGAGCCATTGGGTAGCCGCACCGGCTACAAAAATCGACCCCTCCAGCGCATAGCTTACCTTGCCGTTTAAGCCCCAGCCGATAGTGGTCACCAAACCGTTTTGAGAATAGATCGGCTTACTGCCTGTGGTCATCAGCAAAAATGCACCGGTGCCATAGGTACACTTGGAGCTGCCGGCATCAAAGCAAATTTGTCCAAACAGCGCAGCTTGCTGGTCACCGGCCGCACCGGCAATGGGTACAGGCGCGCCGAAAAACTCCGGCTCTGTATAACCGTACACCTGACTGGACTCCATCGGCTGAGGCAGCATTCCGGCAGGGATCTCCATCAGCTTCAGAAGTTCCGCATCCCATTGCAGCGTGTTGATATTGAACAGCATGGTTCGGGATGCGTTGGAATAATCCGTCACATGCACCTTGCCGCCTGTCAGCTTCCAGATCAGCCATGTCTCCACCGTGCCAAACAGCAATTCACCGTTTTCTGCCTGCTGCCTCGCACCGGGGATGTTTTCCAGGATCCAGCGGATTTTCGTGCCGGAAAAATAAGGGTCGATAACAAGCCCAGTCTTCTGCCGGATGGTTTCCGTCAACCCCATATCCCGCAGCGTGTCGCAGTAGTCTGCCGTCCGGCGGCACTGCCAGACGATGGCGTTGCAGACAGGTCGCCCGGTGTGCTTGTTCCAGATAATAGTGGTCTCCCGTTGATTGGTGATGCCAATGGCGGCGATGTCCGCAGCCGTTGCGCCGATGTTCTGCAGCGCCTGCTTTGCCACCTCCAGCTGTGTGGCGAAGATCTCGTCAGCGTCATGCTCCACCCAGCCCGGCTGGGGGAAATGCTGGGTAAACTCCTTCTGGGCCACAGAGCAGATGTTACCCTCCCGGTCAAACAGAATACATCGGTTGCTGGTGGTTCCGGAATCCAGCGCCATGATAAACCTGGCCATAAATGCTCACCCTTTCCCATTTGTGTATTTATATTGTATCACATATGGGAGAGAAACACAAGGTTCTTACAGGATCATCGGCTGCAGCTGCCGCCCTGCTAAAGCCGCTTCCAGCGCCTGGGGGATTTTTCCAAAGTCCGCGATCATGCTGGTAGGCTTGTTCAGAGCGTCATCTTGCCCAAAGGGCACAAAATAGTAGTTTTTCCTGCCTATTAGCTTTCCAATGTTTTCTGCTGCCCCGGCCAATGCGTCGTTGGTAGATATGGCGATCAGTACCGGCCGGCCGTTTCGCAGATGGCTTTTTGCCGCCATGGTCACGGAAGTGTCCGCGATGCTGTGGGCCAGCTTTGCCAGGGTGTTTCCGGTGCAGGGTGCGATAACCAGCGCGTCCAGTAGCTTCTTTGGCCCAATGGGTTCCACCTGCGCCAAGGTATACAGTGGGTCTCTGCCGCAAATATCTGCTGCCCGGCGAATGTGATCTCTTGCTGTGCCGAACCGGCTGTCGGTGCCGTAAGCAGCAGGAGAGAAGATGGGAATCACGCTATGCTCCTTTGCCAGCTGCTCCATGACAGGGAAAACCTTAGCGTAAGTGCAAAATGAACCGCACATGGCAAATCCGATTTCCATACCTAAAACTCCCTTCCGGATGTGAGACGAATGACGGTTTTTGCGATCAGCAGGCCGGAACTTTCCGGCGCTTCCTTTCCGGGCAATCCCCGGGCGATGATCACATCAGATCCGGCAATACCGTCGCAGGATGCCAGTTCGATCTTCACACAATCATCCCGGCAGTGACGTACCTGTTTTTCCGACAGTACCATCGCAGGCGCTGTGTTGAATATCAGCCGGTAGCGCATTAGTCCGTATCGCAGATTGCCGATCTGCTCTGAACGGTAACCCAGTGCCTGCAGCATGGCAATGTCTGCTTCTTTCCGGGCAGCCACAGCTACCTCAGCACCGGCAGCTTTCAGCATCTGCGCCAGACATTTGCCGATCCTACCCCAGCCCAGTATCAGCACCGGGCATCCGGCCAATACCACCGGCAAGCGATTCCTTGCGATCTTTACAGCACAATCTGCGGTGATGGCTGCGTTCTGTGACAGATATTGCGCATCCTGCAGAAGATCTATCGTTGCATACCCTTCCAGCGCCGGGTGCCGCAGATTGCCGCCTACTACCGTCACTGTCCTGGGCAGCGCTGTCAGAACCTGTTGCAGATCGCCACCGCCCCGGATTTTTCCGTCACTGTCAAAGCTCGGCACTGGCAGCAACAGATGCGTTACAGCCTCCAATGGCGTTTCCGCCACATTGCACCCCAATTCTTTGAGCCGCTGCAGGGCATAAGTAAGTGCCGGACTGCTCCCGGCAGGATAAAATGTAATGCCATTCATGAAAAATCACCCTTTCACCCCAGAATATGCGGTGCTTCCGGCGGTTGTGCTTGATTTTTCCAGCGTATCGGTTATAATGAAAGCAAGAGGTGAAAGTATGCAAAGACTTGGTTTTATTCACGATATGATGGATGTCAAGGTGCTGATCCTGTATGTTGCCGCCAGAGCCAGCTATCCGCTGACCATGCAGGAGACCTATGAGTTGTGCTACCAGGACGAGTGCCTGAGCTATTTTGACGTCTGTACCGCTATTCCGGAAATGGTCAAATCCGGCCATCTGACTTCTCCGGAGGCAGATAAATATGTGATCACGGAAAAGGGCAGGGAAGCGCTGGAACTGACCCAGGATTCTATAGCCTATACAGTCCGTCAGCGTGCGGAAAACGCCGTGGCGCGCTTCAACCGTCAGATCCGCCGCTCCAGCTTTGTCAAGACCCAGATCATCCCCCGTGACAGCGGCGATTTTTCCGTAGTCATGGCTCTGGATGATGATATGGGCAATCTGATGACCCTGGAGCTGCTGGCACCGGATCAGCGCCAGGCGCTGCGTTTAAGCAGGCTTTTTGAGGAAAAAGCGGAGGATGTCTACAATATGACTATGATGGCTTTGCTGGACGATGAAGAGGATCCAATTTTAGGCTGACCCCTTGTCGAAACAGCAAAATCATGGTATAATATAAGTAAGCCGGAGGACCGGCAATACGAAAGGAGCTGCCGCATATGAAGTTTCAGTTTAGTGAGAAGAAAGTCAAGCTGCCCGGCAATGTCCATGCCTACGCCGAGAAAAAGGTCATGAAGCTGGCACGGTACTTTGAGGAGGATGCGCAAGCACTTATCGTATTTTCTGTAGAAAAGAACCGGAATAATGTGGAGCTCACCGTTCACGGTGCAGATCACTGGTTCCGGGCACATGAGAGCACTTCCGATATGTTTGCCTCCATCGATGCCGCAGTGGGCACCATCGAAGGCCAGATCCGCAAGAATAAGACCCGCCTGGCCCGCCGCCTGCGTCAGGATGCTTTCGTTAGAACGGCTGAAGAGACTTCTTTTGTCGTCGATGAAGACGAAGACGATCTGAGCATCGTCCGGGTCAAGCAGTTCTACTTCAAGCCCATGACCCGGGATGAAGCGGTACTGCAGATGAACCTTCTGGAGCATAGCTTCTTCGCCTTCCGGGACGAAGAGCACGGCGGAAAGTTTGCAGTGGTCTATCGCCGAAACGATGGCGGCTACGGCCTGATCGAAGACGCAGAATAATACGAAAACGTAAGCGGGAGCCTCTGCAAAGAGGCTCCCAAAAATTTTTGCGAATTTTGTAAAATTGGTGCTTGACAAACGCAAAACGCTTTGCTATTATATCCGAGCGCCCAAACGAGGGCACTGCGAAAGAAGCACGAATGCAAAAGAATTTTGGTAAGAATACAAAAAAGTTCTTGACAAAGATTGTAGCTTGTGCTAGAATAAGCAAGCTAACCGCTTGGCGGTTGGGACTGTACCTTGTAAATTGAATAATGTGAGACAAACTAGACACCTTGGACAATT
>JAGBEM010000162.1 GCA_017936985.1 Oscillospiraceae bacterium | reverse complement strand
CTGACATCGGACAGGCCAAGGTCCTTGCACAAGAGTATGAGGGCGAAATGGTATATACCGACGCCACCGATTATATGTGCTATGACGGCACCCATTGGGCAGAGTCCAAGCAACTGGCGGTTGGTGCCTGTGAGGATTTTCTGGATCGGCAGCTTGCAGAAGCTATCCTCGCCGTGGACAAAGCAAAACAGGCATTGCTGGATGCAGGCGTTGGGCAGGACATTATCGCTTCCGGCGGCAAGACGCTGGAAAAAGCCATTGATGACCGCAGCGAAAAAGCCTTTGCAGAGTACTGCTTTGCCATCGCTTACAAAACTTTCGTGATGAAACGCCGCGATATGAAATATGTGACCTCCGCTCTTCAGGCAGCCAAACCCATGCTCCTGCATAGCATTCAGGAATTTGACACCCAGGAATATCTGCTCAACACTCCCTCGGCTACCTATGATCTCCGGCTCGGAATGAGTGGTGCCCGTGACCACAGCCCGGAAGACCTTATTACCAAGATGACCACTGTTGCTCCCTCCGATGAAGGTATGGAACTGTGGCTGTCGTCCGTGGAGAACTTCTTCTGCGGTGATAAGGAACTGATGGACTATGTACAGCAGACCATTGGCTTGGCAGCTATCGGCAAGGTGTACCAGGAAGCCCTCATCATTGCATACGGTGAAGGCAGTAACGGCAAGTCCACCTTCTGGAACGCTATTGCCAAAGTTCTCGGATCGTATAGCGGCTCCATGTCTGCCGATTCACTGACCGTGGGATGCAAGCGAAATGTGAAGCCGGAAATGGCAGAACTGAAGGGCAAGCGCCTGGTCATTGCTGCGGAGTTAGAGGAAGGTATGCGCCTGAACACCTCGATTGTAAAGCAACTTTGTTCCACGGATGAAATCTCCGCAGAAAAGAAGTATAAGGACCCGTTTAAGTATACCCCGACCCATACGCTCGTCCTATATACCAATCATCTTCCCAGGGTCGGTGCCAATGATGACGGCACCTGGCGTCGCTTGATCGTGATTCCGTTCAACGCCAAGATCCGTGGCAAATCCGACATCAAGAACTATGCCGATTACCTGGTACGCAATGCAGGCGGTGCGATTCTGGCCTGGATTATCGAGGGTGCGCAGAAAGCCATCCATAATAATTTCAAACTGGCCGTTCCCCAGGTAGTGCAGGACGCCATTGCCCAATACCGCGACAACAATGACTGGCTGTCCATTTTCCTGGAAGACTGCTGTGAGATCGACCGCACCTTTACGCAGAAGTCCGGCGACCTGTACCAGGAGTACCGCGCATACTGCCAGCGCAATGGTGAGTATGCCCGTAGCACCACGGACTTTTACACTGGTCTGGAAAACGCAGGCTTTACACGCAAAAAGACAAACAAGGGTGCTGTAGTATCCGGTCTTCGTCTTAAGTCAGATTTCCTGGAGTAAATCCAAAAGTGACGGTCAGTGCAGGTCTTACCTAAAAACCCCTTTAGGGCGAATTTTCAAAAAATTCACTCTAAGAAGAGTTTACGAAATAACCATCACTGACCGTCACTCATCAAGAAAGGAAAGCATTATGAGAGAAAAAAGCATCGAGCAAAAATTAGCCCTGATGGTAAAAAAGCGCGGTGGGATTTGTCCGAAATGGGTGTCACCAGGATTTGATGGCGTCCCCGACAGAATCGTTCTGTTGCCCGAAGGCTGTATTGCTTTTGTGGAAGTGAAGGCCCCAGGCAAAAAGCCCCGCCCACTCCAAACCGCAAGGCACAAATTGCTCACCCGCCTCGGCTTCATGGTGTATGTCCTGGACAGCGAGGATCAGATCGGAGGGATTCTTGATGAAATACAATCCGCATGACTACCAAGCCTATGCCATCGACTATATCGAGACCCATCCCATTGCCACCGTGTTCTTGGACATGGGTCTCGGCAAAACAAGCATCACCCTTACCGCTATCAATGACCTGCTGTTTGACAGCTTCGAGGTTCACCGGGTGCTGGTGATTGCACCCCTGCGTGTGGCACGGGACACATGGACGGCTGAAGTGGATAAGTGGGATCACCTTCAGAGCCTCATCTGCTCCGTGGCTGTCGGCACTGAGACAGAACGCAAAGCTGCCCTGATGCGACCCGCCGATATTTACATCATCAACAGAGAAAATGTCCAGTGGCTCGTGGAAGAAAGCGGTATACCGTTTACTTTCGATATGATTGTGATTGACGAACTGTCTTCCTTCAAGAACCACAACACGAAGCGGTTCAAGGCGATGCTGAAGGTCAGACCCAGAGTCAGCCGCATTGTAGGACTGACCGGCACTCCCGCCTCCAATGGTCTGATGGATCTGTGGGCTGAGTTCCGTATCCTGGATATGGGACAGCGCCTGGGCCGGTTCATCACCAAATATCGCACCGACTACTTCATGCCAGACAAGCGGAACGGGCAGATCATCTACTCCTACAAACCGCTGCCTTATGCGGAGGATACCATCTATAGGCAGATTTCCGACATCACCATTTCCATGAAGGCAACCGACCACCTGCAGATGCCGGAACTGGTAAACAGCGAGTACACTGTTCAGCTTTCCGATGAGGAGCGGGAGCATTACGATGAACTGAAGCGTGAACTGGTGCTGACCCTGGGTGACGGCGAGATTACTGCCGCCAACGCAGCATCCCTCTCCGGCAAGCTGTCGCAGATGGCAAACGGTGCAATCTACGATGACAACGGCGATGCTATCCAAATCCATGACCGCAAGTTGGATGCCTTGGAGGACATTATCGAAGCCGCCAACGGCAAGCCGGTTCTGGTGGCCTACTGGTTCAAGCATGACCTCACCCGCATATCCGAGCGTCTGAAAAAACTGCACATCCCGTTTTCCCGGCTGGATGACTCCAACAGCATCCGCAGATGGAATAACGGTGAAATCCCGGTGGCGCTGATTCACCCTGCATCGGCAGGACACGGACTCAACCTCCAATCCGGCGGGTCCACACTTGTGTGGTTCGGTCTTACTTGGAGTTTGGAACTGTATCAGCAGACTGTAGCCCGCTTGTGGCGACAGGGTCAGACATCCAAAACCGTGGTGGTTCAGCACATCGTAACAAAGGGCACCATTGACAACCGCATCATGAAGGCCCTCTCCCAGAAGGAGCATACACAATCGGCACTTATTGATGCCGTAAAAGCGGACTTGAAAATCTGAGACAATCTATGAAAATCCGTGCCAATCCGAGGATCTCAAAATATCGGAGGTACGAATATGGAACCTTATCAGGCATTAGCCAACGCCATTGTAGAACTGGCCGTAAAAGACTACAAAAAAGCCCTCAAACAGCACTTCCGTTTTCCCAATAACAAGGATTACGCAAATGAGGTTGCATCATTGGAGCGTTTTTTCCGTTCCGGCTGGTATGGGATGCTGACCAACCTTGACGGTGAAGTCCTTATGACGGGTGTCCGCCATATGGTGCGACAGGAGGTGGCGGCATGACAGCAAAGGAATTTCTGAACCAAGCATATCTGTTGGATCAGCGGATAAAAAGCAAATCCGAGCAGATACAGTCGCTGAATGAACTCGCCACCAGCTGCACCGCCACTATGACGGGAATGCCCCATAACCCCAACCGCAGCACTTCCCGTATGGCAGATGCCGTGTGCAAAATCATCGATTTGCAGAACGAAATTGCAGCGGATATGGATAGGCTGATTCAGACCAAAAAGGACATCGTGGATGTCATTGCCCAGGTCACAGATGTGGAACTGCGTATTCTGTTGGAGCAGCGGTATCTATGCGGTGCAACATGGGAAGAAATCACCATGAACCTTTACCACAACCGCCGTTGGATATTCCGGCTTCATGACAAGGCACTGACTGTGGTACAGGAAATTCTCGACCGCCACGAAACAAGCCACTAAAAGCCACTATAATGCACCTTCGCTTTATGTTATCATTATAATGCGAAGAAAATATGGAACGGCCTCACGGGAGCAATCCTGTGGGGCTTTTCTTATGCCCGGAAAGGAGTGCTTGTGTATGGGCTACCGCAAGGTCAGCTATATAGAACAGGTTTGGTACATCATCAAGTACAAGCTGGGCGAACTATTCCGTAGGAGGTGAACCCATGCCAACCAAACCCAAACGACCATGTTCTTACCCCGGCTGTCCCAACCTTACGGACGGACAGTACTGTGCAGACCATGTTGCCATTGCCCGCAGGCAGTACAACAAGTACGAGCGTTCCCCGGACATCAACAAGAAGTACGGCCGTGCCTGGAAACGAATCCGTGACCGACACATCAGTCAGCATCCTCTCTGCGAGGTGTGTGAGAAGAACGGCAGGCTTGTTCCTGCAGAAGAAGTTCATCATAAAAAGCCCATTTCCCAGGGCGGCACTCACGCAAGAGAGAATTTGATGAGCCTGTGTCGTTCCTGCCATACCAAGATCCACCACGAAATTGGTGACCGGTAGGGGTGGTAAAATCTCCAGGACTAAAAAATGCGGGCAGCGGCCTGGGGCTTCGTGTTGAAAATCGCAAAAGTTTTAGGGGGAATAGACCCCGGCACAAAGGAGGTGTGAAAACATGGGCCAAAGAGGACCCAAACCCGGCTCCGGCGGCAGACCGAAAAAGGCTATCGCGGATAAGATTGCGGACGGTAATCCCGGCAAAAGACCGCTGACTGTAATTGATTTCAAAGACAGCGCGGCTGACCTGGAAGGACAGGCTATGCCCAAGCCATCCGAGTTCCTTTCCGCAAAACAGAAAGACGGCTCCACACTCTGTGCTGCCGAGATTTACGAAAATGTATGGAAGTGGCTATCCGACCGTGGATGCGTTGCCATCGTATCTCCGCAGCTGATTGAGCGTTTCGCTATGGCAAGCGCCAGATGGATTCAGTGCGAGTCCCTTACCAGTGAGTTGGGCTTTCTGGCAAAGCACCCCACCACGGGTGCTGCGATTCAGTCACCCTATGTGGCTATCGCAAACACATACATGACCCAGGCGAACCGTCTGTGGTCAGAGATTTTTCAGATCGTCCGTGAAAACTGCACCGGCGAATACGCTGGCAGTAATCCCCAGGATGATGTGATGGAACGATTGCTTCGTGCAAGGAAAGGAAATGGTTAACTATGTTTGAAAAAGTAAATCCCGCCCATCCCGATAAGGTGGCGGACAGAATCGCCGGTGCCGTT
>JAGBEM010000161.1 GCA_017936985.1 Oscillospiraceae bacterium | reverse complement strand
CCACAAACATAAATGGAAGAATCACAAATAAACTCTATACCGGCAGCGTTTGCTGCCGGTATTTTTTGCGCCCGATGGTATGTTGCTGTCATCAGGCGCATAGTCTTTCCCAGGAGTTGATGCAAATGAAATGCGCATGGAATCAGTTGCTATCCATTCTGCCGCAGCATATGCGCAGCGAGGTGGACAGGTTGGGAAAAGATAGTTTGCAGGAGCTGCGGCTTCGGATCGGAGTACCGGTGCTTATGATCACCGGCAGAGATTGCCTCTCGTTGAAGTTTCAAACGACATTGGAGGACATCCACTTTGTCATAAACACTGCCAGCCGGTATTCTCCTTGGTCAACGGCCACAGCTGCCAGCGGTTACATAACAGCACCGGGAGGCCATCGGATCGGCCTTTGCGGACAATGCGTATACCAGGAGGGGAAGGTGACGGGCATTCGGGAGATCACAAGCCTTTGTATCCGGGTAGCAAGAGACTTTCCGGGTTTGGCAACCGGAATTGTACTGGATGCTTCGGTTTTGATCCTCGGGCCGCCGGGCAGCGGTAAAACAACACTTTTGCGCGATATGATCCGGCGAGCAGGAGAATGCGGGACAAGCAGTGTTGCTGTCGTCGATGAAAGGGGAGAGCTGTTCCCCGGTAATGCCGGCTTTTTCCGGGGTGAACATACAGATGTGCTCACCGGTTGCGATAAGAAAAGCGGTATCGATATGGTGCTGCGTACCATGGGACCAACCCATATTGCGGTGGATGAGATCACCGCTGAGGAGGATTGCCGAGCGTTGCTTCGGGCAGGATGGTGCGGTGTGCATCTGTTGGCGACTGCCCACGCAGCAAGCCTGGAGGATTTGCAAGCCAGACCGGTGTACAGGCCCCTGGTGCAAGCGCGGCTGTTTGAAAGGATCGTTATACTGAAGCAGGACAAGTCCTGGAAAGTGGAAAGGATGAAACTATGAAGTTACAATGGATCGGCGCAATTCTGATCATCGTTGGCTGCGGCGGTGTGGGCTTTGGAATGGTACTGAACTATAAGCGAGAGGAAGCGGCATTGAAGCAACTGCTGAAGGCGTTGAATTATATGAACTGTGAACTGGAATACCGGATGACGCCTCTGCCGGATCTATGCCGAAAAGTATCCGCTTTCAGCACAGGCAGCATTCGCTCAGTGTTTCTAAAGCTGGCAAAGGAGCTGGAAGCACAGATCGCGCCGGATGCCTCTTGCTGCATGACAGCGGTCTTAAAGGCAGTGCCGGAATTGCCGCAAAAGGCAGCAGCAGGCCTTGCAGAACTGGGGGATTCGTTGGGGCAGTTTGACCTAAATGGGCAGCTCAAAGGCGTGGATGCCGTGATACACAACTGTGAAAAGGAACTTGAAAATTTGGAGGCAAATCGCTCTGAGCGTCTGCGCAGTTATCAAACTCTGGGTCTGTGCGCCGGCGCCGCTCTGGCGATCCTGTTTATTTAGCCTATGGACATTGATCTGATATTCAAAATTGCGGCAATCGGAATTATTGTAACGATCCTTCACCAGGTTTTGGCCCGATCCGGTCGGGATGAACAGGCAATGATGACGATGCTTGCAGGCCTGGTGGTGGTACTTATGATGATGGCACAAAAGATCGCAGACCTGTTTCAACTGGTCAAGGCACTCTTTCAGTTCTGATGGAGCGGTTTTGGCAGGTGACCGCCGGGGTGCTGCTGACGGTGGTTTTGGGGATCGCGCTTGGTAAAGGCAGCAAGGACATGACATTGGTGCTGACAATGGTCGTTTGCTGCATGGTGCTGTCAGCGGCATTTGTGTATTTGGAGCCTGTTGTGGATTTCATCCGGGAACTACAGGCATTAGGACAACTGGACAGCACCTTGTCCGGCGTTATGTTGAAGGCGGTTGGCATTGGCCTTGTGGCAGAGATCGCCATTTTGATCTGCAGTGATTCCGGCAATGCAGCGCTGGGGAAAACATTACAGATCCTGGCTACCGTTGTGATTCTGTGGCTTGCGATGCCGCTGATGCGATCGCTGATGGAAATGGTGCAAAAGATTATGGGGGAAGTATGAGGAAGATTCTTCTGCTGATACTGATCCTGGCATTTATGGCGATTCCGGTGCGGGCAATGGATTATACTGCCCCGGAAGTGCCGGAGGATGGACGGGATCTGATGCCTGCCCAGACTGAGAGTTTTTTGGAAGGGCTATTGGAGATCCTAAAAGAAGCAGTGCAGCTTTTGGAGCCGGAACTGGCGCAGGCGGCAAAGGTTTGCGTGTCCCTGGTCGCCATCGTTATGCTCGCGTCGTTTTTGCAGATGCTTCCCGGAAAAATGACGGCGGTGGTGGAACTTGCCAGCACCTTGGCAGTTGCAGCAGTCTTACTGCAGCAGACGACCACCATGATCGGCATGGGCGCCAAAACAGTGATGCAACTCAGCGAATATGGAAAGTTACTTCTGCCTGTGATGACGGCAGCTATGGCGGCGCAGGGGGGCGTCACCACTGCAACGGCTTTATATGTGGGAACAGCAGCCTTTGATACCCTTCTTGGGTCGGTAATATCCAAAGTGCTGATCCCAATGGTGTATATGTATTTGGTGCTGTCAGTTGCAGGTTGTGCCACCGGAACGGACAGACTCAAAAAAGTGCGTGACTTTGTGAAGTGGCTGATGACTTGGCTGCTGAAGACGGTGATGTATGTCTTTACCGGCTATATGGGTATTACTGGCGTAATCAGCGGCACAACGGATGCGGCAGCGCTAAAAGCGGCCAAACTGACCCTTACCGGTATGGTGCCGGTAATTGGCGGAATTTTATCAGATGCGTCCGAAGCAGTGCTTGTGGGGGCGGGCGTGATGAAAAATGCAGCTGGCGTATACGGTTTACTGGCCATCGCAGCGGTCTGGATTACACCGTTTCTGCGAATCGGTGTCCGCTATCTGATGCTCAAGCTAACAGCAGCATTGTGCGGGGGTTTTGATGTAAAGCGCCCGGTTGAGTTGATCGGCAGCTTTTCGGGAGCTATGGGGTTACTGCTTGGGATGACAGGGGCGATGTGTGTGCTGCTGCTTGTCAGCACAGTGTGCTTTTTGAAAGGAATCGGTTGATGGAAGCGATTGGACAATATCTGTTACGCTTGACTGCTGCTGCACTCCTTTGCGCGATCGTGACCGCATTTTTCGGAGCGAAAGGTTCTTTTGGGGCTGTTATTAAACTCTTGGCAGGGGTTTTCCTGACGCTCAACATCGTTTCACCATGGGTACAGATCCGTATTTCGGATATATCTGATTGGGCAGGCAGTTTTTCAGCTGCTGCGGATGCTGCAGGTGCACAAGGGCAAAATGCAGCGCGGGAAGCGATGGCCGATAGCATAACAGAAAAGACAAGCGCATATATTTTGGACAAAGCCCAATCGCTTGATGCGGATCTCACCGTAGCAGTGATCCTTAGTGATGCTGACATTCCTGTACCATGCCGCATACATATCAGCGGAAATATTTCACCCTACGGAAAGAAAGTGCTGGTCAGCATGATCGAAAGTGAACTGGGTATACCGCAGGAGGAGCAAATATGGACCTGAAAGAACTAAAAAAGAATGCATTACAAGGGCTCAGCAAGCATAAGTATGCTTTGGCGATCCTTGCGCTGGGACTTTTGCTGATGCTGCTGCCACTGGACATAAATAAAACCCAGACCCAATCACAACAACCAAGGCAGGATGCTGCCCAAACAGAGGATGCCCAACAGGCACTGAAGCGGATCCTGAGCAGGATCGACGGTGCCGGGGAGGTAGATGTCCTTTTGACAGTTGCGTCGGGCAGTCAGACAGTTTACCAGGAGGATGCAGATATTACTGGCGGTGATCATGAAACCGCCCGATATGACACGGTGATCATACGGGGAAGTGATGGTACGGAATCCGGGCTTGTCCAGCAAATCATCGGTCCGAAGTATTTAGGTGCTGTTATTGTGTGCCAGGGGGCAGACAGAGCAGCTGTGAAGCTCGCCATCGTGGAGGCAGTGTCCAAGGCGACAGGTCTGGGTGCAGACCAAATTTCAGTATTAAAAATGAAATGAATGGAGGCAATCAATCATGAAAAACTGGAAGAAGAATCTGATGGCCGCGGCGGTGCTTCTGGTGGTGTGCGTCGGTATCTACATGAACTGGATGTATTCGGGTGCAGAAACGGTCGGTGATCTGACAGACACACTGGATGCCCAGAAAGTGCTGGCCCAGGATGGTATTATTCTCAATGACAGTGAATTGCAGGTAAACGGCGATACCGTAACTGACTATTTTGCAGCGGTGCGTCTTTCCCGGCAGGAAGCACGTGACAGTGCTGTCAGTCTTTTGCAGGAGGCAATGTCCTACAATAACGGGGAAAACACCAACTCCAATGCGCAGCTGGAACAGATCGTGCAGACTGCTTTGTGCGAGGCACAGATTGAAAGTCTTGTTATCGCAAAAGGCTATACGGATTGTGTGGCGTACATGACCGATGACGGTATTTCGGTAGCTGTTGCCTCCCCGGAGGGTGGTATGCAGCAGGATGATGTTGCTGTGATCGCCGACATTGTCATTACCCAGTCCGGTTATACCATGGAACAGATCCGTGTCGTGGAAGTTCAGTAAGGTTCACGCTGTCATCTTTGCAAAAAGATGACAGCGTTTTGCTGCAACTGCAAACTCTTCATTGACTTATATCGCATTTTTTGGTATACTAACGAAAAAGTATCGTGCGGTAGTATGCACATACATGATTAGGAGGAAATCCCTATGGCTGATAATAAGCAGTATGTTACCCAGATCCAGGATAACGGCACTATTATGATTTCGGAGGAAGTGATTGCGACCATCGTTTCCCATGCAGTTGAGGAAGTTGAGGGTGTCGTCAGTCTCAGCACCAAGCCCGGTGCTGACATTGCTGATATGATCGGCAAAAAGAACTGGGGCAAGGGCATGAAGATCGTCATCGGCGAGAATAATGAGGTTACGGTTGACTGCAATGTGATCATCGGGTATGGCCAGAGCGTTGTAACTGTTGCCCAGACTGTTCAGCAGGCTGTTACGGCTGCGCTGGAGTCCACTACCGGTGTCAAGGTTGCTGCAGTGAATATCAATGTCTGCGGCATCATGCGATAAGCAAGAGGTAAGCCATGACAAGAGCAAACGCCAGAGAACTGGCGGTACATTTGATTTATTCCCAGGGCTTTACCGGTGATGAGCCGGAGCAGGTGGTTGCCACCCGACTGGAAAAGGAATACTATAAGAAGCTCTCTGCCGAGAACGAAGTCTATGAGGAGCGTCCCAGCCGGGCGCAGCTTGCTTATATCGACGGCGTGGTTTCCGGCGTTGCCAACCGTGCAGAGGATCTGAATGAACAGATCCAGAAGTTCTCCATTGGTTGGGATGTGTCCCGTATCTCCCGGCTGGCACGGACGATCATGCAGCTTGCCATTTATGAGATCCTCTATGTAGAGGATGTTCCCGCCGGAGTTGCTGTTTCCGAAGCGGTCCGCCTGGCAAAGAAGTATGACGGTGATGACACCGGCTCCTTTGTCAATGGTATTTTGGGTTCTTTTGCCCGCAGCCTGAATACTGAGGAAGTAAAATGAGTGTGATCGGGTTCGATACCAGCAATTACACCACCTCCATCGCATATTTTGATGGGGCTAGCGGTGAAAATTGCTCCAAGCTTCTGCCTGTTAAACAGGGGGAACTTGGCCTGCGTCAGTCCGACGCAGTATTTTCCCATATCAAAAGCCTGCCGGAGCTTTCTGGCAGGCTGTTTTCCAATGTAAACTTAGAAGAGGTGATGGCTGTTGGTGTTTCCACACGCCCCAGGGCGGTGGAGGGCAGCTATATGCCGTGCTTTATGGTAGGTTATACCCATGCAAAATTGCTCAGCGATGCAAGAAAAGTACCGCTTGTGGAGGTTTCCCATCAGCAGGGCCATGTGGCAGCTTCTTTGTGGAGTGCCGGACGGCTGGATCTGATGGATCAACCGCATCTTGCCTGGCATCTTTCCGGTGGCACTACAGAACTGCTTTTGGTTGAGCCAGAGGGAAGAAATGTCCGCTGCACTAAGATCGGCGGAACAACCGACATTTCTGCAGGTCAGTTGATCGACCGGACAGGTCATCTGCTGGGGCTGCCGTTTCCCTCCGGAAAACACTTAGATGCTCTAAGCCAGCAGGCAAAGGGCAGGGAAGTATTTAAAGTAAAATGCCCAGAGCTGACATTTTCTCTTTCCGGCGTTCAGAATAAAGTGCAGCAGTTTTATGAAACAACACAAGATGCTGCAGAAACTGCTGCCTATGCCTTGCGCTGCACAGCATTTGCGGTCCGAAAGACAACGGAAAATGCCCTGAAAGCCTATCCCGGTCTGGAAGTGGTATTCTCCGGCGGTGTAGCATCCAATTCCATGCTTCGGAATGTAATGGATGATCTGCATCCAGTCTTCTCTCAGCCGCAGTTTTCCACTGATAATGCTATGGGTGTCGCTGTGTTGGCATCCCGGATCACGGAGGGTTGATATGGCACAACAAGTACTCTCCATCACCCAAGTCAACGAATACATCCGCGCCCAGCTGGATGCAGATCCGCTTCTGCAAGGGGTTGCCGTCCGTGGTGAGATCAGCAACTATAAAATGTACCCTTCGGGCCATCATTACTTTACGCTAAAGGATGAGGGCGGCGCACTGAAATGCGTGATGTTCAAAGGAAATGCAGTACGTCTGCGTTTTCGTCCGGAAAACGGCATGAAGGTCATTGCTATGGGTAAAATCTCCGTCTATCCCCGTGACGGTGCCTATCAGCTTTACTGCGCCGCTATGGCGATGGATGGTGTTGGTGATCTGCATGCTGCTTTTGAGCAGTTGAAAGCCAAACTGGCGGCCCAAGGACTTTTTGATCCCGCCCATAAGAAGCCCATTCCCAAATATCCGAAAACCATTGGCATCGTCACCAGTTCTGCCGGTGCGGCTATCCATGATATGCTGCGGATCCTGCGCAAGCGCTATCCGCTGATAAAAGTTTTGCTTTTGCCGGTTCGGGTACAAGGAGTGGAAGCGCCGCCGGAGATTGCAGCGGCGATTCGATATGCTAACAGCTACCGTCTGGCAGACCTGCTGATCGTCGGCCGGGGCGGCGGATCCATCGAGGATCTGTGGGCATTTAATGATGAACGTGTGGCTTATGCCATTTATGACTCTGAGATCCCTGTAATCTCGGCTGTGGGTCATGAACCGGATGTGACGATCTCGGACTATGTGGCTGATCTTCGTGCGGCGACACCGTCCAATGCCGCAGAACTGGCTGTACCGGACCAGGATGCTTTGCGACAGACTCTGGATGCCATGCAATCCGGCATGGCGGCATCCTTAAACCGTCAGCTTAAGAGCGCCCGTCAGCATTTGAATACGCTTTCGGCAAGTCCTGCGCTGCAAAGCCCAGCAGCTTATCTGGATCAGAAGCGAAAAACTCTGGAGCTGCTAAACAACCGGCTCGTTGCTTCCCAGCAGAACACCGTCGCCGGCTGCAAGCGGCGTTATGTGGAACTTGCAGCAAAGCTGGATGCCATGAGCCCGTTGAAGGTGCTGACACGCGGTTATTCCATGACGACCTTGCCGGATGGAACGGTTGTTCGCTCCGTCAACCAGGCAAGTATAGGAGATCGAATTACGGTTTCTCTCAGCGATGGCACTTTGAACGCCAGTGTTGAGGAAAGAAAGGAGAATGAAGGATGAGCAAAGCAAAGCAGAGCTTTGAGGAGAATATGCGCCAATTGGAGCAGATCGTTCGCGCCATGGAGCGTGGAGATGCCAAACTGGATGAAAGCCTGAAGCTGTTTCAGGAAGGCACGCAGCTGGTAAGAGAGTGTGCAAAACTGTTGGATGCGGCAGAACTTCAGATCAAGAAAGTTATGACTGCCGCAGACGGCAGCCCGGTTTTGGAGGATTTTGCAGATGACACAACTGCTGAATGATCGCACCCGGGAATACCGGGAATACATCGAAAGCTATATGCACAGCTATTACAGCCGTTTTTCTACAGAACCCCAGAAGGTGCTGTTTGATGCAATGCAGTACAGTCTGCTTGCGCCCGGTAAGCGGCTGCGCCCCGTATTTGCCTTTGAGTTTTGCCGTATGTGCGGCGGCGACTGGAAAAAGGCTGCGCCCTTTGCCGCGGCTATCGAAATGATCCACAACTACAGTTTGATCCATGATGATCTTCCTTGCATGGATAACGACGATTACCGCCGCGGAAGATTGACCAATCACAAGGTTTACGGCGAAGCTATGGCGGTTCTGGCTGGTGACGCTCTGCTGACTGACGCCTTTGCTGTGGCTGCCAGCGCGGAAATTCCCGGCAAGGACATTGCTTTTGCCATCCAGATTCTTTCGGAAAATGCAGGTTCTCTTGGTATGGTGGGTGGTCAGGTGCTGGACATTAACAGCGAAAGCCGGGAACTGACGGAGCAGGAAGTTCTGGATATTCAGAGCCGTAAGACCAGCTGTCTGATCAATGGTGCCTGTGTTTTGGGCGTGATCGCTGCCGGCGGCAGCGAGAAGCAGATCCAAGCTGCTGCCGGATTTGCCGGTGCGCTGGGTCTGGCATTCCAGATCCGCGATGATATGCTGGATGTGATCGGCACCCAGGAAGAGATGGGCAAGGGT
>JAGBEM010000160.1 GCA_017936985.1 Oscillospiraceae bacterium | reverse complement strand
CGGGTCATGTCCGGCAAGGGCGGCGATACCATCCTGGCTGTCTGTCAGCAGGTGCTGGCTGATGAGTTCCCTGCGCTTTACAGCAAGATCCAGGTCATGCTGCCCGACGAAAAGACCCGCCGCGTAGGTCAGTCTGCCGCTGCCGCCAGCCTGCCTGACATTCGCAAATAATCATCCGCTGACAGCCGAAAAACGGCTGTCAGCATTGTTAAGGAGAACATTATGTTTTATAAAAACGCCCGTATTTTCTGCTCTGATTTTCAGTTCCGCAACGGTTCTTTTGAGGTGAAGGACGGCCTCTTCGGTCAGATCCTGCCGGAAAATGTACCGGAGGATGCCATCGATCTGCAGGGCGCTACTGTGATCCCCGGTCTGATCGATGTCCACAACCACGGCAATTCCGGCGCAGACTTTTCTGACGGCGATTACGAAGGCCTGAAAAAGATGGCAAAGTATTTGGCCGAAAACGGCATCACTTCCTTCGCCCCTGCCTCTTTGACTCTGCCCTACGATGTGCTGGAGAAGGCTTTCGCCACTGCAAAGCAGCTTCATGACGAAGCCCCTGCCGGACATTCCCGGCTCATGGGCATCCAGATGGAGGGTCCCTACTTCTCCGAGAAGAAAAAAGGCGCTCAGAACGGCGCTTATCTGAAAAACCCGGACTTTGACGGTTTCAAAGCCCTCTATGACGGCTGCGGCGGACTGATCCGCATTGCAGACGTTGCCCCCGAACTGCCCGGCGCTGCAGAATTTATTGAAAAAGCAAGCAAGCTGTGTACCGTTTCCGTAGCCCACACCGATTCCGATTACGACCACGCCAAGGAGGCTTTTGCCCGTGGCGCAACCCATCTGACGCACCTTTTTAACGCAATGCCCGGCATCCACCACCGCAATCCCGGTGTGATCCCGGCAGCGGTGGAAAATCCTCATGTCCGTGCTGAGCTGATCTGCGACGGTATGCACGTCCACCCAGCTTCTGTCCGTCTGGCCTTTGCCATGTTTGGCGGTCACCGGATGGTGCTGGTAAGTGATGCTCTTCGCTGCTGCGGTATGCCCGACGGTGAGTATGAGCTGGGCGGTCAGCCGGTGTTCCTTGCCGGCAATGTTGCCAAGCTGGCAGACGGCACATTGGCCGGTGCTGCCACCAACCTGTACGATTGCATGAAAAACGCTATCCTGTTCGGTATTTCCGAGGCCGATGCTATCCGCTCCGCCACCATGAATCCTGCCTGCGCTCTGGGCGTTCAGGATCAGGTTGGCTCCATCTCCACCGGTAAGCTGGCAGACTTTATCGTTTGCCGCAGCGACTATACCGGCAGAAGAGTATTCCTGGGCGGCACAGAGATCTGATCCGCGCTGACCAAGAGATAAAGAACGCAGGACTTCCTTGGGAAGTCCTGCGTTTTAGCTTTGCAAGCTCTGACTGTTGTTCAGCACCAGTGTGCTGTACAAAAACAGCACATCCTGTCCGTGAAAATCGATAAACCTTCCCAGCATAGACGGTGACAAATACCGAATATCCACCAGTGTCACCGTTTTGTACCCCTGTACCAGCAGCGGCGCAATACTGCTTCCAAAGGAATCCCGAAATACGATCAGCTCCCGGTCTGTCTGGGCCTGGGGATTTTCGATCGTCAGCAGCGAAACCGACCCGGAAAGAAATACCTCATACAGATCATCCCCTGTCAGTTTGGCGGTATCATAGATACTGCCGTACTTGCCGGTCTCATGATTATACACCCTGCAGACATCCAGCATCTGACTGCGCAGCATATACAGCGTATCCGGCGCCATCGGCAGCGCCGCCTGGCCGTAATATACCCCGTAGAAAGGCTCTGACGCCGCCACAGCGGACAATTCACTCTCCTCTGGCGCAGGGATATCCAGTGCCAGACACAGCCTCTGCGCCGCGCCTAAGAGCCTCTCCTGCCGCCAGTGGGTGTCCGTCCGGTAATAATCCTCGATGGACAGCATGTCTGTTAGGTTTACATAACTCATCCCCTGCAAGCCGGACATTTTCTCAAACAGCATCTCATAGTCCATGGCAGGATAGCCCTTCTGCCGGGCCAGATAATATCCCTTGTCCGGCACCACAGTCAGAAACACCCGGCTGCCGGACAGATATTTTTCCCGGATCCCGGAAAATATCTTCACCGCCCGGTCGATGGACTCCTGGTTCAGCGGATACTCCAGCTGCGCCGCATGCCCCTGCGTCAGGTAGATCCCGTTGTTGTCCTTTTGCTGCAGCACGCCGTAATGGACACCGGCCTTCAGCCGCCGAAAGGCATTGCGCATAGGGAACTGATCCAGCGTATAGCTTTCAAATTCCGTCATAAACTTTCCGTTTTGGAGATTCTCTGCGGAAATTTCCGGAAACTGCGCCAATTCTCTTCGCTCCTGCACCGACACTAAGTCAGCCGGGCGCAGCCAGGCAAACACCGCCAGTCCCAGCCATACCGCCGCCACCAGCGCCATGCCTATATTTTTCCACTTTGTAACCATGGCGCCTCCTAAAATCGAAAATACAGGAACGGGTTAAATGATCCGTCCACCAGATAAGCCGTGCAAACCAGCAGCAGCGCCAGAGCAGCTATCGGCACTAAAATCGAAACCCTGCTCCACTTCTCCAGGCAGCGCACACCGGCTTTGTACACCAGCGGTGTCGATCCCAGGATACCCACGATCAGCAATACCCCATAGCTTCTCAGATAATACACCGCCTGGGTGCTGATTAGCGGCACGCCTGCAAAGCCGAACATTCCGCCAAGATCCCGCAGCGCCTGCGTCATATCTGCGGCATTGAAGATCACAAAACTGATGCACACCACCAGCAAAACATACCCATGGCGTAAAACGCCCGGTAATTTATGCAGCGGCAGGTATTTTTCGATCAGCAGCATCGCGGCAAACAGCAATCCCCATACCACAAAATTCCATGCCGCCCCATGCCAAAGACCTGTCAGCAGCCACACCGCCAAAATGTTGCGCAGCCATTTCCATTTCCCTACCCGGTTGCCGCCCAGGGGGATATACACATAATCCCGAAACCAGCCGCCAAGGGTCATGTGCCACCTGCGCCAAAACTCCGTAATGCTCCGGGAGATATACGGATAGTTGAAATTCCGGGGGAAACGGAAACCAAAGCACCGGCCCAGGCCGATGGCCATGTCGCTGTAGCCGGAAAAGTCAAAATAGATGTGCAGGGTAAATGCCACCGCATACAGCCAGTAAAACAGAACACTCTTTTCCCCCGACTGCCGAAACAGGGTTGTCAGCTCTCCCAAGGGGTTGGCGATCAGTACCTTTTTCCCAAGACCGATCAGGAAAACAAACAGGCCGTGTGCCACATCTGCCCAAGCCGCCCGGCGGTCTTCCAGCTCCTGGGCAATGTCCACATACCGCACGATCGGACCGGCGATGAGCTGCGGAAACAGGGCCACATAGGTGCCGAAGTAAATGATATTGCGCTGGGCATGGACATCCTGCCGGTATACATCCACCGCATAACTGACACACTGAAAGGTGTAAAAGCTGATGCCGATGGGCAGCGCCAGCTTCAAAAACGGCACACTCATGCCGGTCAGGGCGTTCCAGTTTTCAATGGCGAAATCTGCGTATTTGAACACAACGAGCATCGCCGCGCCGGTAAGCACCGCCGCGGTGAGCCATAGCTTGCGCAAGGCAGCATTTTGGCTGTGCTGAATCAGAAGCCCATAGCCCCAGAATGATACGATGGAGCCAACCATCAGCAGCACATAGACCGGTTCGCCCCAGGCGTAAAACAGGAGGCTTGCAAGGAGCAGAAAGCCATTTTTCAAACCCCGGGGCATTAAAAAGTACAAAATCAATACCGCCGGCAGGAAATAATACAAAAACGGTATCCCGGAAAAAAGCACACTTTCTCCTCCTTTTAAATCAAATTGCAGTTTATCGCACTGTCAAGCCTTCCCCCAGGGGAAGGCTGAAAGCGCGAAATCCCAATTTACGCCACAATAGCTTCCTGATACAGCATCTGGCTGTCGGGATAAGCAGCTGTGAGCTTCCCTTGGAACGCAGTCATCGCATCCTGGCTGCCAAAGGCCATGAGAATATGATCCTTATCCGGCTGCGCCAGCAAAAGCCGATCCGGCTGGCCACAGATCCAGCGGTTATCCCGAATGGCAGCAACCCAGGCATCCGCCAGCGCCTTGGCCTGCTGGCCGTCTGTCAAACGAAAAACTACGGCGGTAAAAATATTGTTATTCATCAGATGGACCAGAGATGCCCCTTCGGTGACCATATTCAGCTGCTCCTGGGGCAGCAGATACCGGGTCGTCAGTTCTTCCGTGGCATTCATGTCCAAATCGCCTGGGCCATCGCTGACAGACATTTCCACACTGCCGCCATAGACCGCGAAGCGCTCTTCCTCAGCATAGCTGTCCCAAATCTTTTGCAGGATCTGGGCACTGCCGGTATCGGCAGTGCCAGATTGCATGATCGGCTCAGAGAATTCCGTCTGCCGGGTCGCCTCGGAAGACGGTGTCTGGGTGTCGGTAGGCACGATGGAGCCGTCTGTCTCCTGGGGCACATTGCTCCGGCAGCCCGCAACAAAGGCACCCATAAGCAGAATGCAAAGCAAACATAAAGCAATTCGTTTCATTGTCTTTCCTCCCTGTTGGTGATTTCCCTGGCAGTATACCCCATTTTACTTCTTTTTATACAAACAGCAGACACAGTTTCACCTGTGTCTGCTGTTTTCCATATTATACGCCATTCGGAAAAACGATCCGGTAATAATCCCGATTCAGAATTTCCGTAGAAACTGTGAATTTATTCTGCACGATCTGGATCAGCGCATCCAGATACCCCTCGGGCACCGTGCTTTCGTCCACCAGCCAGTTTGCTTTTCCCTTTGTGCTGTTGAACATCACCTTGTCCGTGACAAACGAGCCATTGTGCAAGATCGCAATATGCTGGGCTCCGGGGTCCAGAACATCCGTACCTGCCAGCAGTCGGGAATCATAAGAGAAACCGAACAAATTCAGCAGGGTGGGTAAAATATCAACTGTACAGCAGGGCGTATCCACCACGATCGGATCTTCCATTCCGTAGGACCAGCAGATGAAGGCATTTTCGTAAATACCGAAATCCCCGTCCTTGGTTTCCCCTGCCAGCTCGCTGTACTGCTTTTCTTTCAAACCGTAAGGATAGTGATCCGTAGTCATGACGATGACCGTATTTTCCAGCTGACCGGCCTTTTCCAGTTCCTCCATCAGGTAGGCCATGGCCTTTTCCAGCTCCAGATGGCAGGAAATATAGGCTCTTACCGGCTCGCTGTAGCTTAAATGCTCCACCATGTCCTGGTTCTGAATACAGATGGGATTGTTGACAAAATCATACTTATAGTGCCCACTGAAGGTCATATAGTAGGCATGAAACCGCTCTTGGTTTACATAATCTGCAACCGACTGCTCCATCATCTCCAGATCGGAGCTGGGCCAGCCGTAGGTGAATTTCATGCCCGTGCCCATGGCTTTCAGACTATAGCCCATGTTGGGATGGGAATAACGGCGGTTATAGTAGGTTGCCTTGTAGTTGTGGAAGGCATGACTGGAAACACCTGCCTGCTGCTGGAAGATATTTCCCAGTGCAAAAGGCAGATAATTCTCCGCCGAAGCGGCAAAGCTGCCGTCGGATTTTTTCCGGGACAGATCGGGGAAGATGCCCAGGCAGGCAGTGTATTCGCCGTTGGTGGTTACATTGCGGTACGTGCCGTAAAAGTTTGTAAACTTGATGCCTTCATTATAGAGCTTATAGAGGGTGGGGGTCATATCCTGGCTGATCACCACAGGTGAAAAGGACTCGCACACCAGATAGATCAGATTCTTTCCTTTAAAAAAGCCCGTAAATTCGTTGGTTTTCGTGGGCTTTTGCGCTGCAAAATACTGGTGCAGGTTGGTCAGCTTGCTGTCACCGGCACTTTGCGCGATCAGCGCGTCAAAATCGATCTGCAAGGTCTGATCCACATAAACCACCGGGGGCTCTGTGGCTTCGGTGCTTTCCGTGCTTGTGGGATCCTCCGGCTGGGAATTCTCTGTACTTTCAGTGCTTCCGCCTAAAATACTGTCCAACTGAGAGGGATCCATGATAACCAGATCGTTTGAATCCGAGGTTTCCTGGTCATCGCCAAAAAGCATAAATTTCACTTCCAGGCGGAAAGTTGTCAAAAAGCCCAGATTCGTGACGCTTAAATCTGTGCCGGTGTTCACATTGTGGTACACATCGTAGATGCTGTATGCGCCAGTGCCGCCGATCTGCAGGCAGCTGAGGCAAATCAGGTGCAAAAGTACGCAGACAATGGCTTGCCGGGCGATGCAGCCCCAGGTCTTTTTCGGCACATTCACCCATTTTTTACGAAGCAGCACGCCGGATACCGGCAAAGGCAGGGCTAAAAGTGCCAAAAGGTGCAGATTATTGAGAACGCAGTCCACAGTTTCTTTGAAGAAATTGGTCACCGCTTCGCCGCCCATTTTCACCAGGGACGCAGAAATGAAGCCGCCAAAGATCTGGTAGTAAATGAATTGGCAGGCGTACCAAAGGTATAAAACCGACATACTTACCCAGAATACAGCAAGATTCCCCCCTCTGGGAAGCATTCCGGTAAGGACAGTCAGCACCAGCGCGAAAAACGCAGAAAAGCCTATCACATACAAAATTCGCCAGGTCATATCCTCCAGCAGCAGGGCATGGACCAACAATTCCCAGAACACAATAGCGCCAAACAGCAGTAAAAAGATACCCAGAGAACTTTTCAGTCCCCGGGAAGTATCAGGTCTTCCGACGAAGATCTTACGCAAAATGGACAAAGGATCACCTCATAGTATCATTCATACGGTATACTGTACCCTTTTTTCGACGAAAAAGCAAGTTTTTTCAGTCAAATTTCAACAAATTAGGGCGTGCAACTTTGGTTCAAAACCCCATAAAAACGCATCAGCGGCAGCTTTTTCGCTGCCGCTGATTTTGTCGGATGCTAAAGGTTACACATACCACAGATCCAGGTAGCCGCGAACGATCCGCTTCATCTCGTTGAAGACAATCTCCTGCCGGGCAGTGGTGGTAAAGTGCTGCAAGGAGGACTTGTCACCGGTCTTGGAAGAAGCGGTCAGGTAGCCCTCGTCGATGAGCTTCTGCTCCAGCTTGGGGCCGCCGCACTTGGCAGCGTTCTTGACCATGAACTCGGTCAGTGCAGGAGAGGAGTCACGCTCCAGGGCAGTCCAGATATTGACCTTGCAGATGCCGTCGTCAAACAGCTTCTTGATCTGGTCATTGGATACGGAGGAAGTGCCGTGGAGGCAGATCTTGGGGCCGATCTTGGCCTTGATAGCCTGGGCCGCATCGTTGTAGTAATGCAGGTCCTGGCCGGAAGCCCGGTGCTCGGTGCCCAGGTTGGCAACCACCACATCCACGCCGGTCTCAGCCTTATAGTAAGCGCACTTCTCAGCATCGGTGATCTCACAGCGAGCCTCGCCGGTGGCATCCACGATCTCGTCGCAAGCGCCCTCGATCAGCAGCTCATGGCCCTTGCGCTGGACATAGGCCTTGGTCTTTTTGATATTCTCTTCCATGGGCAGCGTAGAAGCATCGTACATAACGGAAGAATACATACTCAAATCGCTTTCCAGCATCTCCGCATCGGTGTCGTGCTGGGCGTGATCCAGGTGGATCAGCACATCCACATTGGGGAACACCTGAGAAACGATCTCCAGATCGCTACGGAACAGCTTCAGACCGATGTCCCAGCGGCGGGTCTGGGTATAGAACACAGACTGGCTACGGTGGTCATACTGGTTGGTGATGGCAATGGTGACAGGAATGCTGTCATAGCCGTTTTCCTTGGCAAATTCGCTGGCAGCAGTCAGGATCGCCTCGGTGGTGGTCAGGTTTTCGCTGCAGATGCAGGGGATGACCCAACCCTTCTGAGCAGCCTTTTCATAGACAGCCAGAACATTTTCTCTACCGGTAATAATAGGCATTTTTCATTCTCCTTAGATAACATTGTTCATGCCGGCGTGCTTAACCAGCTCTGCCTTAGTGCACAGCTGCGCCAGGCTGCAGCCGCCCAGCAGCATCTGATAATACTCCAAAATCAGCTTTGCCAGAGTATCCTCAGCAGCAAGGCCGGCCACCTCGGAAAGCACCTTGGTTGCAGTGTCGATGCCCTGCTCCAAGCTCTCTGCTTCCTTGATATAGCGGTGCAGGCCAGCGGCAGCGCCCACAGCGATATAGGCCGGGGTCACACCCTGCTCCAGAGCCAGCTTGGAAGAGCCGATGAGCCGATCCTCGGGGCTGAGCTTTCTGGCGGGGTCGCCGCCCACACGCTGACAGGTATCCTTCAGTGCCGCATTGGTGAAGCGGTACAAAAGGTCGGTGATGTGAAGCTGCAGTGCCATCAAATCAGCGCCGTACTTCTTGGACAGAGCCATGGCGCTTTCCAGCATGGCATTCTGGACCAGAATGCGAACTTCCGGTACAGCAATGGCTTCGTAGATGTACTGAAGACCCAGCTGGTCGCCCAGGTAAGCGCAGGTCGCATGGCCCATATTATGGACATAGAGCTTGCGCTTGATGTAAAAATCGAAGGGCTCATAGGGTACCATGTTGCGGATCTCGGGAACGCCGCCCACAAAGGCAGCCTTGTCCACCGGCAGGAAGCCGTAGGACTCCACGCAGACGCGCATGGGCTCGCCGTCCTTCATTTCCTCGGTCTGGACCGGAACCATGCGGCCAATGGAAGCTTCCACCAGGCCAACAGAGGCATCGAACTTTGCCTGCTCCTCGGCGGTAAGCTGCTCTTTCAGCATGCCTTCCAGAACCTTGTTGGCATCCATCAGGTTTTCGCAGATGATGATGTTCAGCGCCCCCTTGCCCATGGCCCAGCGCTTACGCAGACCGGCCACGATATTGGGCACGATGAACTTGAGGATCCGTGCGCCCACGGCGGTAGCCATGATGTCGCATTCGGCAATGGCATCCACAGCTTCCGGCAGATTACCGTTGACTGCGGTGACATTTTCGATCCACACATCCTTGTGACCTTCACTGGATACATAGCGCACAGGGTAAGTACGCTTTTCCTGCAGCGCCTTGACCACCGGCTCTGCCACATCGATAAATGTAACCTCGTAACCGGACTGGCTCAGCAGAGCGCCGATGAAGCCGCGGCCGATATTTCCGCCGCCATACATAACAGCTTTTTTCATATTATTTCCTTCTTTGCTCCATATAGAGGCCCCGGAGGGTCTTGTAAACTTCATACCTTCTGTCGTAGATCGCCTGGTTTACAGCGTTGGGTTTGACAGTCTCACCGTATTGCCAGAACTTTTCCGCCACCTTGAAGGGATCCTCGCCGGTTACGGCGGCGATACCCAGGATCGCACTGCCCATAGCACCAGTCTCGTCTGCCTTGACGGTAACGATATCACAGCCCAGAATGTCTGCCTTGATCTGCAGCCAGACGGGAGATTTTGCTCCGCCGCCGCAGGCATACAGCTTTTGGATCTGCACGCCGTTGTCGCTGAGCTTCTCCTGGTTATAGCGCATCTCAAAGGTGATGCCCTCCAGGATCGCCCGATAGATATCAGGCAGTCTCGTCTGGGTGGTCAGGCCGGCAATGAGGCCGGTGGCAGAAGCGTCCACATCCGGCGTACCGCCCATGCCCTGCAGGAACGGCAGGATCATAAGGTTGGTCGGTTCGGTGGGGGCAGTTTCGTTGAGAATGTCGTAAATGCTCTTGCCGTCGGCTTTCAGATGGTAGGCCAGGGCATCCCGGTACCACTTGACCACGCTGCCTGCGGAAATATTGTAGGCATAGGTCACATAGCCCCGGCTCTGCAGATAAGGAACACAAGCAAAGTTGTTGCGCTGGAAATCCAGGTCCTCAGGGATGCCGGCAAACAGCGGTGTCAGGCACTCGCAGGTGCCGGAGGTATCCACCGCATCGCCCAATTCGGCAACACCGGCGCCCAGGGCATTGACGATCTGATCATGGGCACCGATGACCACCTGGGTAGTTTCGGGGATGCCCAGCTTCGCGGCGATCTCGGGCAGGATCGTACCGACCTTGCCGCCGGTAGGCAGTACCTCGGGCAAAGTTTCGGGATCGATGCCGCTCTCTACCACCAATTCCTTGGACCAGCAGCCCTTCTCCACATCGTAGAGCAAGCTGCGGCAGGCCAGCGACACATCGGCATAAGGCTTGCCACTGAGCCGGTAGGTAATGAAGCCTGCGATGAACAGGAATTTCCAGACGGGCTTTGCTGCCACCTTCTGGGTGTAGAGCATTTTGGAAAGAGAGTAGCTGGCATCGGGCAAAATCTTGGCGATGCGCATGAACTTCTCCTCGCCAATATCGGAAACGAGCTTGGAGAACTCTTCACTCTCGGTGTTGCCGAAGTACATGAGGATGTCCGTCAGGGCATTGCCCTCTTCATCCACTGCCACAAAGGACTCACCGAAAGAGGATACGGTGATCACTGCCACTTCCTTTGTGTCCGGCAGCTTTGCGGTACATTCACCGATGACCTGCAGAACAGAAGTTGTCAGGATCTCCGGCGGCAGGTTTACAGTGCCTGCCGCCACGGGATACTCTGTATAGGCGATCGCCAGCTGGCTGCCATCGTCACGGAAGGCAACACATTTACAGCCGGTACCGCCGATGTCAATACCAAGACTGATCATAATATCGGCCTCTTAGTCGATCTCGACCCAGTCGTAGTGCAGGTAGGTGGTAAAGGCTTCCTTCAGGATATCCTTCACGTGACCCTCTGCAATGGCAGTATGGTGCTTGAAGCCGCCGCGAGCCAGTTTGATCAGCTTGTTCTGCAGATCGGGAATCTCACAAACACCGCCGCAGCCGAAGAATTCGGGCTCGATCACATCGTCAGTAAACTTGGCCTCGCTTGCGTAGACAATGATCTTGCCGTCCTTGGTCTGGCAGTTGGAAATGGTAACAGGCATGGGCTTGATACGGCCCTCGTTGCAGCCCCAGCCGGAGCCCGGGTCGTTCTTGGCGAACATCTTATGCTCGGTAACGGTGCCGCAGCCAGCCATCAGGCTCTGGGCAACAGGGCCGCAGTGGAACAGGATGACCTTGTTCTCGTCGTCGCCGTAGTTGTTGTTCCAGTCCAGAACAGCGGTAGCGCCCTCGGTTGCCAGGTTCATAGCCCGCATGGTGATAGCGGAGCACATATCGATCTCGCAGGATGCCACGATGCCACGGTCGTTCAGTTCAGACAGCAGGACGCAGGGGCAGATCCGCAGATAGGTCTCCATCTCGTTCCAGCAGCGCAGTGCCAGAGCGTCCAGGTGGTACTCTTCGATGTACTCGTCGATGACGACGCTGACCTTGGCCAGGGTGTACATATTGCTCTCGGGAACGCGGCTAAAGTCGGAGTAGTTCTTCAGGCGCTCGATCTTGGCAAGGACTACGGGATCATCGTTCTTCTTCTCGTTTACCTTGGCAAACAGCTCGCTAAGGTCAAAGGACTCGACATTGATGCCGTACTTCTGCATAGCGATCTCATCGAAACGGACGGTCTTGAAAGCGGTGGTACGGGCGCCGATACAGCCCAGGTTGAAGCGCTTCATGCCGTTGACAACGCGGCAGATGGCGGCGAAGTCCCGCAGGTTCTCCTGGAACTTATCGCTCAGGGGGTGAACAACATGGGGCTTCATGACGGTGAAGGGCACATTGTACTGGCAGAAAACATCGGTGACAGAGAACTTGCCGCAGTAAGCGTCACGGCGGTGCTGGAAGTCCATCTTGCCGATCTCGTCGGGGTAAGCCTGCATCAGAATGGGAACGCCGGCATCCTGCAGAGCAGTAATAGCGCCGTTCTCGTCAGCGAAGATAGGCATGGAGAAGATGACACCGTCATACTGGCCTTCGTGCTCTTTGAGCCACTTGGCGTACAGACGGCCCTCGTCACGGGTCTCGACGCCGCCGTAACGGGTCAGTTCGGCATCCATCATGATGTAGTCATAGCCAGCAGCGGTGACGGCCTTGACCATGTCCTCACGGGCACCGTAGATCAGTTCGCCGGGCATAAAGCCACGGTTGCAGAAGCAAAGTGCAAAAGTCATTTTTTTCATGTTTTTGTCCTCCTTAGATGGTTTCAAAATGAATTTTAATTTCGGTTTTTACGGTTTCAAAGGGCTTGAGTACAGGAAGTGTGCCGTTTTCACGCTCATTGACTCTGCCCATAATGTAACAGTTGGTGGGCTCCAGACCGCAGACGTAGTCGCCGCTTGCCATGCTGCGCCAGTGGGCCAGAACGGGCAGGGTCTCGGACCAGGTCAGAGTCATCTTGGTGTGGATGCTCTCGTTGACCAGGGCAGCGGTATGGGGCATATTCTCATGGAAGAACACACGCTCTTCCTCTCCGGGCGTGGGCGTGCTGAAGGTATGCTCCCAACCGAGGCCCGTCTCAGCAAAGGGGGTACGGGCTGTGGTCTTGCGTTCCTGCGGCAGTTCCAGATATGCCTTTTCAGAGATCAGCGGGTAACCGAAGTTGCAGTGGTACAGCAGTGTGTACTCTTCGTCGGCATGAGCAAGGTTGGTCAGTTCGTCGCAGACGCTGACCTCTGCGCCGAATACAGGAATGGAAATGGTACGCTTCAGTTGGAGATTGTAGCCGAACAGCGCCGTCTCCCGGACTGTACCCTTGATGAGGATGGTGTTGTCCACCACCTCAGTGCAAACATTTTCTGCCAGCAGGCTGTGGTATCTGCCATGCTGGGGCTGATACTCGCCGCCGTCCCGGTTAGGACCGCCGGTGCTGCGCAGGCCGCAGGTATAGAGCATGCCGCCGGGGAAGAAGTTCAGAAACTCCATCTCGTAAGGCATGATGGCCGCGGGGCTGTCGTAGCCGTTTTTGCTGATGAAAGACATATTGGTTCCCTTGTATCGAACCTGACCAATGTCCAGACCGGCATCCGGCAGGATATCCACCTGCAGACCGCCGGCGGTGCAGACTTCAATGACACCGGTGCCCTTTGCCTTTCCCTCTGAGATGGTCATCCGGCGCAGGGTATACATCTGCTGCGGATGACACAGATAGCCGGTTTTTTGTAACTGTTCCATAGCCGCTCCTTTCATAAATGCATATTTTTACTTGTAATTCTATTGTAAAAAACATGAGAAAAATGTTCTATAGAAATTTGTGTAAATCACTTTAAATTCGTCCACATTTGTGTTACAATTTTAATATTAAAATTTGTGCAATCTGTGGAGGGCGCTTATGATTTCCGTTTTTAATGTGGAAGAACTGCAAAGTCTTCTGGAAGATCTGTATCACATCACCCGGATCCGAATCACAGTTTTTGACAGCGACCGGAACGAATTGGTCTCTTATCCGGAAAACTGCCCGTCTTTTTGCTCTATTATCAGAGGAACAGAAGAGGGCCGGGCAGCCTGCGCAAAATGCGACAAGGACGCCTGCGATATTGCTTCCCGGCAGGAAAAAGCATACATTTATCACTGCCACGCAGGTCTGACAGAGGCCATTATGCCGCTGTATGTGGGCAAGGCGCTGGTTGGATACCTGCTGTTCGGCCATGTATTTGCCTACAATTCCTTTGAAGAGGGTTGGGAGAATATTCGCAAGTGCTGTGAAAAATATCCCATAGACCTGGAAAAATTACGGCTTTCCTGCCAGGACAGCCCCTTGATCTCCAAAAACTACATCAAATCCGCAGCCCGCATCTTACACGCCACCGCATCTTATCTGGTACTGGAACGGATGGCTACCCTGAAAGAGGACAGCACCGCAGCAAAGCTTGACCAATACTTAAACGAAAATTACGCACAGCCACTGACTGCCCAGCTTCTGTGCCGGGAATTGGGGATCGGCAGGTCACAGCTTTACAAGCTCTCTTCCCAGCTGTACGGCTGCGGCATCACCCAGCAAATGAAGCGGCTGCGGATGGAAAAGGCCAAGCGGCTGCTCACCGACAGTCCGGAAATGAGCATTACGGATATCGCCAACGCCTGCGGCTATGCCGATTACAATTACTTTATCGCTGTGTTTTCCGGTTTCGTAGGACAGTCACCCAACGCATTCCGAAAAGCGGCACGATAAAGCCCAAACAGCAGAAAAAGTCCCGGAAAGGTAACTTTCCGGGACTTGCTTCATGTCATTTCAATTTGAGAATAGATATTGGCCACATCGGCTTTCCGGGGTGGCTGCGTACCTTCCGTCAGACAGGCGGCTGTTCCGAAGGACACAGCGGTCTTCAGGCATTCATCCGCTTCTGCACCGCGGCCTGCCGCAGCGATAAAGCCGGCGATGGTACTGTCACCGGCGCCGATGGTGGAAACCGCCCGGATCACCGGAGGCTTGGCGGTGTAGGTCTTGCCGCCAGTCAAGAGCATAGCGCCCTGTTCACCCAAGGAGATCATCACATTGGTCACACCATGTTCGGCAAAAGCAGATGCCTTTTCCACAGCCTCAGCGATGGTGTTGACTATGCAGCCGAAATACTCAGAAATTTCTTCCTGATTGGGCTTGATGAGCCAGGGTTTGACTTCGTAAATATCCTCTAAGGAAAAGGATTTGGAGTCCAGCACGATCTTCGCGCCAGCCTTGCGCGCCTTTGCCAGAAATGCTTTGACACTTTCCATGGAAACTCCGGAACTGACCCGACCGGTGAAGGTAATGACCGTATCGGCATCGATCCGGATGGCGTTTTCCACTTCCGTCAGGATACTGTCGTCTACCGAAAAACCGGCGAAGCTGATCCGGGTCTCCGGGCCACCGGCGCAGTGCAGCGTCAAATTCTCCCGGATGCGGCCTTCCTTTTCCAGCAGCACACAGTCAAGACCCGCCTTTTCCAGATCCTGCAGAAAATCTGCGCAGTTATCCTTGCCCAGAACGATGACTGCCGTATTGGCGATGCCGTTTTCCATCAGAGCCCGGCTGATATTCACACCCTTGCCGCCAGCTTCCCGGGACTTGGTGTATGCCAGGTTTTCATGACCGGCTGCAAAGCTCTCGCAGGTGGCATGGACATCATAGGCAGGGTTTAAGGTGAGCGTATAGACCTTCATAGCGCACTCCTCTTACAGTCGAGGTGCGTGGGCCAGCAGATACTTTTCTGCCTCTGCACACCAGATGCCGCCGTTTTCCTTGACGATGGCAGCCAGATTCCGGTACAGTTCATTATCCTTGCCCAACTCTTCCAGATCGTCGATGGCGATCAGAGGCAGATCCAGCTCATTATAGCAGACCTTTTTGGCACCGTTGGGCTTTTCCATGGCATACAGCGTATCCGCCACAGCGTTCAGGCCCAGAATGTGAGAAACGATCGCACCGGCATTGATCTTGTTGTCTTCGATCAGGTGGATGATGTCCACCATATCCTGCGGCGTGCTGCCGGCAGTGCCGATGACATGGATGCCATCATAGTGGATCCGATACAGGTTCAGACTGCCCTGCAGGTCGTGGATGGTAGGGCCGGCGAAGAAGTTGATGCAACCATCAAAACGGGCGATCTTCTCAGCCTGGGTGAACAGTGCCGCCACAGGAACCATGACGAACACATCGTCAAAACCGCCCTCGGACAGTGCCAACAGAGCCGTGGCAGGATCTTCCATGCCGGAAGTATTGACATAGTGTAAGTCCACGCCCTTGGCCTTGGCCTTTTCCACAGAGCACATACGCTCCGCGTAGTCCAGCCGTTCCTGGTTCAGGTCGGTAACGACCACCTGCTTCACATCAGCATAACCCAGTGCCAGCTCCACGCAGCCGATGCCCATAGGACCGGCGCCGCCCAGAATGGCGATCTTGCCGCCCAGCTTGGTGCCGTCGAAACGGTCAAAGTTCACATAGTCCATGTGATACATACCCTTGAAGCCGCGGATGCAGCAGGCCAGTGCCTCTGCCAGAGAACCCTTGAAATAGCTGTCGCCCTCATAGGGCAGCAGGCAACCCTTCTCCAGAACCACCTTGGGAACGATGGCATACTGGGTATTGCCGCCGATGTAGGGATAGGAATAACCGGGGTCACGGTTGGTAGGCAGATTCAACGCAGGCTGAACGACCACACCCTGACCGACCTTCCACTCGTTTTTCAGGTTCTCGCCCACTTCCACGATCTCACCGCACATCTCGTGGCCGATGATGATGGGATTTTCTGCAATATCGTCGGGCACGCGCTTATGTTTAGAGCCCTGCTTAATGGCTTTGTATGTAGAAGCACAAACGGAATCACTGACCACACGCATCAGCACCTCATCCGCTGTGATCTGGGGCAGTTCAAACTCCTCCAGGCGGACATCATATGCACCATACATTCTGACTGCTTTTGTTTTCATGGCAAAGCCTCCTAAAACATTTGACTTTCGTCTTTGTTTCCATTATATTGAAATTGCTTGGAAAATCAATTCTTTTCCTGAATTATACCAAAAAAGCCGAACGAAAACCGAAATCTGTCTGCCATTGTGACAGACCGGAGGATAAATATGGAATATGAAAAATATTTACCGGTGTGGAAGGATCTGACACCGGAGCAGCGCGAGCGGATCGCCGGTGTGATCGAATACCGGGAAGTAAAAAAAGGCACACACATCCACGACAGCAGCGCGGACTGTTTGGGCCTTGTGATCGTAAAAAGCGGTCAGCTGCGGACATATATTTTGTCGGAGGATGGCCGGGAGATCACCATCAGCCGGCTGTTTGAATATGATGTGAGTCTGCTCAGCGCTTCCTGTGTGATGCCGGATATGCAGTTCAACATCATGATCGAAGCAGAAAAGGACAGTGCCTTTTGGAGCATTCCTGCCTGCCTGTTTAAGAATCTGGTGGACGAATCGCTGGCAGTCTCCAATTTTTCCAGAAATCTTTTAAGCAGCAATTTTTCTGAGCTGATGTGGCTCATGGAGCAGATCATGTGGAAAAGTGTGGACAAGCGGCTGGCAGCTTTCCTGATCGAGGAATGTCAGCTGGAGGGCAGCCAAGTTCTGAAGGTCACCCACGAAAGGATCGCCAATCATCTGGGCACCGCCCGGGAAGTCGTCACCCGGATGCTGCGGTATTTTCAGAGTGAGGGTATGGTGCAGCTGACCAGAGGTACTATAGAAATTACAGACAAAGCAAAGCTGAAAAGTCTCACAGAATAAACAAATAAAT
>JAGBEM010000159.1 GCA_017936985.1 Oscillospiraceae bacterium | reverse complement strand
GAGCCCATAGCGGACCACTGACTCTTGCCGGTCAGGCGGTTGAACACCTGAGCACAGTCGCCAACAGCGTAAACATCGTTCAGATTGGTGCGCTGGAACTTATCCACCACAACGGTGCCACGGTTCAGCTCAATGCCGGAGTCGGCAAGCCATGCGGTAGCGGGACGGACGCCAATTGCCAGAACAACAGCTTCGCCGTCGAAGTTGCCAACGGAGGTGCGGATACCGGTTGCCTTGTCGCTGCCCAGAATCTCGGTGAGGCCTGCGCCGGTGACAACACGGATGCCCTTTGCCTGCAGCTGCTTACGGATGTAGTCGGCCACCTCAGCGTCGAACAGATTGGGCATAACCTGAGAAGCCATGTCAACTACAGTAACCTTCAGACCCTTGGCCAGCAGGTTCTCTGCAATCTCCAGACCAATGAAGCCGCCGCCGACAATAACTGCATTGCGGCACTTGTTCTCGTCCACATAAGCGCGCAGGCCGATGGCGTCATCAGGAGTACGCATGGTGAATACGCCGGGAAGGTTCGTACCGGCCACATTGGGAACAAAGGGGGCAGCGCCGGTAGCGATGACCAGCTTGTCGTAGGAAACGACTTCGCCGTTTGCGAAAGTAACGGTCTTGGCAGCAGCGTCAACGCCCACAGCTTCCATCTCGGTCTTGACCTCAACACCGGTGAGGCCGGTGTACTTTGCAGGGGTGTTGACGATCAACTCGTCACGGCTTTCGATGCTGCCGCCAACATAGTAGGGCAGACCGCAGCCGGCATAGGAAATATCCTTGCTCTTGGTGTAAACGGTGACTTTCGCGCTGCGATCCTGACGCATCAGCTTGGCAGCGGTCTTGGTACCGGCGGCGACACCGCCGATTACAACAACGTTCATATCAGTAACTCCTTTTTGTTATTTTTCCGGTTTTCTGCAACCGTTCAGTACTTAGCCAATATAGCCTGCGAACAGGAAGCCGAAGGCATAGGAAGCAATGGCAACACACAGCCAGGTGATGCCGCCCAGTGCGATGGGCTTCAGTCCCTTGGAGAAAACATCCTTAAACTTGATTTTGAAGCCGACGCCTGCCAGAGCTGCTGCAAACAGATACTTTGCCAGCTTGCTCAGAACGCTGGTAGCGGTAGCGGTGAAGAAGCCAAAAGTGTTCGGACCAGCCATAACCACAAACCACAGGATAAACATGGGGAAGGTCTTCTTGACAACAGCCAGAGGGCTGTCGTTTGCGTCAGCTTCGCCATTCTTCTTTGCGCGGGATGCCATGATCAGAGTCCATGCCAGAGCAACAAAGATCAGCATGGTGGTACGAACCAGCTTGACATTCAGGGCACCGTTGAAATCAGCATTGCCAATGATACCTTGCCAGGTTGCCTGTGCACCTGCAACAGAAGATGTGTCATTGATAGCAGTACCGGCGATGAATGCGAACTGATTGTCGGTCAGATTCAGCAGCTGGCCGATGTAGGGGTAGGAGAATGCGGCGATGGTATCAAACAGGAAGATTGCAGCCATAGCGAAAGCAATTTCCTCTTCCTTTGCCTTGATGATACGGCTCAGGGTTCCGATCGCAGTACCACCGCAGATGCAGGTACCGCCGCCAACCAGGATGGAAGTATTCTCAGATACCTTCAGAACCTTGCGGCCGATCACCAATGCAACGGTGAAGGACAGCAGGATGTTGAAAATGATCAGGGGCAATGCACGGATACCGGTACCCAGAATTGCTGCAAAATTCAAAGTCGCGCCGGTTGCAATGATGCCCCAGTTCAGGAACTGCTTGGAGCAGTAGGTGGTGCCTGCCTTGAATTCCTTGGAAACGCTGGGCAGCACATTACAGATAATCATAGTTACCAACAACGCCAGCATGGGGCCGCCAATAACGGTTCTTCCGAACCAGGCCTTCTGCAGGGTGGTGGTCTCGTTTGCCAGTACACCGACCACGATGCACAGGATAATTGCCAGAGACTTACCCTACTTGATGGTGTTCTTGTTTTCGCTCATGGTTTTACCTCCGTTGTTTCTATCTTTCTTCTTCAAAAAAGCACTGTTTCGTGCTTTTTATATCGATTTCTACTTGATTATAGCATAGCATTCATGATAAAATCAACTTAAAGATCATTTATGAATCGATCATAAAATCTTATCACGGAGGTTCTTTATGGTAGACCGTCGAGTGGACACATTTTTGCTTTTGTGTCAGTTAATGAATTATCGAAAAACTGCGGATGCCCTTGGCATTACACAGCCTGCTGTCACACAGCAGATCCACTTTCTGGAACGCGAATACGGCTGCAAACTGTTTACATACCAGAATTCCCGGTTACAGAAAACAGAAGATGCCATCACTTTGGAGCAGTACGCCCGCGCCATACGCTTGCAGGATCAGCATTTGCGTGATAAACTCAGCAGTACGGTCCGGGAGTTGAAGATCGGTGCCACAAAAACAATCGGCGATTATGTGCTGAAAGAGGATATCCAGCGGTATTTAAGCAAGGAAGATCATGCGTTGTCACTGGTTGTGGATAACACAGAGCATTTGCTGAAAATGCTGGACGAGAATCAGCTGGATTTCGCGGTGATCGAAGGCTATTTTGACCGTTCCCTGTTTGACAGCCAGCTTTTTCGCAAGGAGCCCTTTGTGGGTATCTGTCCGCAAAATCATCCATTTGCCGGAAAAGAGGTTTCATTGGAAGAGCTGTTTCAGGAAACCATCATTCACCGGGAAGCGGGCTCCGGTACCCGGGCAATCCTGGAGCAGAAGTTGCAGGGTTACAACGAATCCCTTGACCGGTTTAAGCGGCAGATCTGTATCTCCAGCTTCCCTGTGATTCTTGATCTGGTAAAAAAAGGATTTGGCGTTTCGTTCGTATACGAAGTATTGGCAGACAGTGATCCTAACATTGCAAAGTTTACAATCAGAGGAGAACACATTGTCCGGGAGTTTAATATCGTATATCTGAAGCACGCAGATCTTCAGGAAAAAATAAGCTGGTTTTTCCCGGACAGGAGCGTGAAATGATGAAAATCGGGCTTGTGCAGACAAATTCCTGCAATCAAATTACGGGTAATTTAGAAGCAGTGCAAAGATATGCAGCGGAAGCGGCAGAAAAAAACTGCACGGTGATCTGTTTTCCGGAGTGTTTTTTGACGGGGTATGCTCCGGAAAATGCAAAAACAGATGCCATTGAGCACAACGCCCTTGTGCTGAGGCAGATAGCCAAAACAGCCAAAAACCATGGCATCGACATTTTGGTGGGATTTATGGAAAGATCAGAGGGATCTTTTTATATCACCCATGGCCTTTTCCGAAAAGATGGCACATGGGATTATTACCGCAAGACACATCTGGGACAAAGGGAAAAGGAGTTCTTCTCTCCCGGAGATGAATTGAAGGTTCTGCCTCTGACTGACGGCACAAAGATCGGCATTGCGCTGTGTGTGGAAACCCATTATCCAGATATTACGCAAACTCTGGCCTTAAGGGGGGCTGAGGTGGTTTTCGCACCCCATGCGGTGCCGCGCATCTCCGGTAACAGAGAAAAAATCTGGAGTAAATATATCCCGGCCAGAAGCTATGACAACCGCATTTACATGGCTTGCTGCAACCTGTGGGATGACACCCGGTTTGGCGGCGGATGCATGGTCACCGATCCCAGAGGAGAAATTACAGCAGCCTGCTTTGAAGATCACCCGGCACTTCTGGTCTGTGAGATAGATCTGGAACTGGTCGATTCCTTTCGAAATCCCGGAAATAAGCGCTCCAGACATTTTTATCCCGCTATGCGCAGGCAGGAGTTGTATACAGAACAGTCCTGCGTATCGCACATTTGAGGTAGATCTATGACAGAAGCTGAAATGATTCAATTGGCCTATGACGAAGGCTTTGCTGCAGCAGCAATCGTGGATACTGGGCAGATCGTTTTTGACCCTTCTTTCCGTCCTTACTGCGAAGAAAACTTCTGCGGTCAATATGGCGCTAATTACTCCTGCCCGCCGGATTGCGGCAGCCCGGAAGAAATGAACCAACGCCTCTTGGCCTATAAAAAGGCCCTGGTACTGCAAACGATCTGGCAGGTAGCCGACTATTCCGATGTGCCTGCAATTAAGCAGGCAAAGAAAAGCCACAATGCTTCCGAGATCCGTGTGGTGAAGAAAATACGGGAAGCCGGACATGACGGTTTGATCGTAGGTGCCAGCGGCTGCGCTCTTTGCTCCCCCTGTGCCCAAACCCAGGGACTGCCTTGCAACCTCCCGGATCTCCAATATTCCTGCATGTCCGCCTATTGTATCTTCGTCAAAAAACTGGCAGATGCCTGTGAAATGGAATATGATTGCGGTGAAGGCCTCCTGGGTCTGTTTGGAATGTATGTATTTGATTAAAAGAATCAGCACTGCCGGTTACTTGGCAGTGCTGGTTTTACTTTATCCGTTTAATTCCGTCATTAAATATGCGCCGTATTGCAGGCCGTCCAGGAATGCTTTATGTTCATAGGCAGTGCAGAGGCTGCAGCAGAGGTTAAAGACGGCATTGTTATCTTCTAATGGCAAATGTCGCAGCAGGTCATCCAGTTCCCGGAAGCCATCCCGGATGTCCGGTGGGTCATTTTCATGGGATTCCTGATAGACTTGGTACATCTGGTCCAGGACGGTTTCGCAGTCGCTGTCGCCGGAGTCAAAGGGGTGCGCTTCGATATAGGCTTTCAGCCGCTTAGCAATATTATCCATTGTAGATCAGCTCCTCCCGGATGATCTCTTCCGCTCTGGCGGTGATGTTGTTCATACGTTGGGTCCAGCCAATAGGGTCCGCAGCTTTCAATGCTTCTGTGACACCCTCCGTGGATTGCATTTGGACAATCAGGATTTTCATGCGCTGTTGGGCCTGCTCGTTCAGGTCGGCAAGGCATGTCCAGAGAGTACCGGACAGTACCAAGTTTGTGTACTGGATCGGATGGTGTTCCTTCAGATACTCCCGGTGCATACGGCCCCATTTTCCGATGGGCCGGGTTTCCTCTGACAATTTCAAATCCGGGATAAAATAGTCACCCGTACGAATGTAGTTGATGCTCATTGTGTATCTCCTTTCGTATTCCACTTTCATAAACAAAAAACCGTCTGATTTTGTAACAAAATCAGACGGTAAAAATTTGAACACTGTCCCTTAACTTCGCCGTCTGCATTACTTTTCGCATACAGTGGCGTAAGCTTGGCTTAAATCCGTGTTTTTATAGAGTTGTAGAATCTAAAAACCCGTTGCGGCTCTAGCACTTTTCCGATTAGTTATCGGAAGTGGGCTTCATTGTGGGGATTTAGGGTAAGTGAAATTTACTACCCTTTGTAGTTCTACATATCCCTACTTTGTCGCCCTTCTCCTTACTTTCAAATTACATAACTCTACATACCCCTTTACTCATTCCGTTTCGGTTGATGTAACTTGTGATGTAAGTGATGTAAATTCGATATTTTTTCGTATCCACAGTATAACATGCCGCCGTGCAGATTGCAAGAGGTTATGCTGTTGCAAAGTAACTGTCCAGACCTGCAAATTCTTCTTTCTTCAGTTCCTTTGTTACATCGGCATAGATGTTCAGAGTGGTGGAGATATCCGCATGACCCAAGGTGTCCTGCATCACCTTGATGTTTACACCCGCTTCGCACATTCTCGTTGTGAATGTATGCCGCAGGGAGTGACAGCTAAAGTGTGGAAGAAGCACCGGGTTTTCTTCGCCCTGCTGAAGCACCTCGTCGTTGCAATCCCGGATGATTCTGCGGATGGTCTTGTTCAGCGATCCCTGGTAGAAGGTGCCGCCATCTCGGTTGAGGAAGATAAAATCCGTGTATCCGTCAATGGTCACCTTACACTCCAGTCCAATGAGCTGCTGATACTCCCGTTCCATGAGGAACGCTTCCTTTACGAACTCCAGCATCGGCACCTGCCGTTTACCGGCTTCCGTCTTGGGAGTATGGACATTGAAGTAGCATCCAGTCTTGCTGTTCTCATCCCGGTGATCATAGTAGACCAGAGTGTGGTTGATATCGATGATACCCTCGTCCAGATCAATGTCGCACCATCGCAGTCCTGACAGCTCCCCTACCCGTAGTCCGGTTCCCACCATCACAGCAAAGATGGGATACCAGTGATTGTAGATGGGGTGGTTTTTTAGGAAGTTCAGCAGGAGTTCCTGCTCCGGCTTGGTCAATCCCCGACGCTTCTCGGTTTTGAACATGTGGGACTGCTTCAGTTCCTTCAAAACACCATCAGAGGGATTACTACGGATGTAATCGTCATCCACAGCCATATCCAACACCTGATGCAGAACCGTGTGAACACTGTCAATAGTAGAAGCCTGCAATCCCCTTTCATCTGCCAGGTAATTGTAGAATCGCTTCACATCCGATTTCTTCAGTGCGGCGATCCGCTGCTTGCCGAAGTTCGGTCTGACAAAGGTATTATACATATACTTATAGTTTTCGAAGGTGTTGTTTTTCAGGCCACGCTTCAGCTGACACCATAGGTCAAACATCTCATTGACAGTGACATACCTGGCTTCTGCCTTGATGCCGTCCAGCTTATCCTTTTCGATTGCCGCTTCTTTCTCCCGCAGTTCTTCCAGGGTCGGTGCGTATATGAAGTGGCGCTTGCCTGCCTTGTCTGTCCAGGAGAAGTGATAGGTGCCATTCTTACGCTGGCTCTCACCTTTCCTGAGAACAATTCTATCCTTGTCTTTTCTTTTCGTCTGTGCCTTTCCTGCCATAATTCATACTCCTTTCTTTGGCGGAATAGGCCAGCGCTCAAGCAAATTATACTTGAACGCTAGCCTAAAAGCTAATGTGCGGATACAAGAAAAAAGAGTACATCAAATGGAATACATCCGTTCGACATACTCATCCAGTTTTCTGCGCTTGATTAAACGCTTGGAGCCTACCCAAAGTACAAAGGGGCAGGACTCGCTGTTAGACAACTTCCGCAATTTATTAATTCCGATCCCGGAATACGCAGCCGCTTCTTCCAGCGTCAAATTGCTTTTCTCCCAAATAGGAACCTCGTACTTCAATGGGCTTGCACTCCTTTCTGCAAATTCTCATAACATCAAATAATGTTTTCATAATAATTCTCCAATCTTTATATTCATTGTGGTTAGTTCAATTCCGCCATCATCTTGCGTCGCGATTCCGCTGACGCTGAAGACGCTGCTGCCGCTCTTTTACTGCCAGGATGATTTCTTGCATCATTTGGGCGGCGGTATAGTGCCGGGGAAAGAAATCCCGCAGCTCTGATACCTTAAAGCTGATCTTCTCCTGCTGATTTGCTTTCGGCTGAGTCATGATGTGGAAGATGGTGTCCATATCCAGCTGTCCAGATTGGCTCAGCGCCTTCATCTGAATCGCCTGGGAGAGGGACGGAGTGCAATCCTCGCTCTCCATGGTTTCCAGCAAGTCCTCCTGCTCAGCATCGGTGAGGTAAGACAACTCCACCGCCGGGGTAAGGGCGATTCGTCCTTCATCCACCTTCTGCAAAATACCGGGGATCAAGTTGGTTAAGCGGACATAGCGCTGTACCTGATTGCGGCTATCCCCAGTTTGTTGTGCAATCATTTCATCGGACCGCAACTTCGTCCCAACTTGGGACGAAGTTCCTTGATGCTTTAGCGCTTCCAGTTTTAACTTGTAAGCAAAGGCTTTTTCACTGGGCAGGATCTTCTCCCGCTGCAGGTTACTATCCACCAGTGCGATAGCCGCCGCATCCCGGTCGATGGCATAAATTAAGGCAGGAACCGTTTCGATTCCTGCCTTCTTGCATGCGTGTAAGCGCCGGTGACCGGAGATCACCTCATATTCTCCGTTGGGGAGAGGTCGGACCACCAACGGAGTCAGCAAACCTTGGGTTAGGATACTCCAAGTCAGCTGGTCCATTTCTTCGTTATCCACCACCTTAAAGGGGTGTCCATCAAAGGGCCGCAGTTTATCAACGACTAAATGTTCTGCTCTTGTTTCTTTCATCGTGTCTTGCTCCTTTCATTCTTCCTATTGTTACTTCTGTCTCCTGCTGCCGCTCCATGGCAAGCAGGTTTTCTACTTTCGGTGCGCTTCGCTCGGCGATGCGCTTGGCGATCCGCTGCTGTTTCCGCAGCGGATCCATCTTTTGGGTGACGGCTTTGGCCTGCAGCTTCAGTTCCGGTTTTTCGGATTCCGGCGCACGGCGGATCTTATTGCGGATGTGTTCCCGTTCCCGCTTTAGCTCTTCAAGCTGAGCATCCACATTTTCCCGGAACGCAAAAAGCTCCTCTGCGGTGTCAATGTGACAGTCGCAGAGGAGCTTGTAGTCCTCAATATATTTGTCCAGCTTTCGTACCTCCTCCCGCAGCAGCGGGGACAGTGGCAGGTGCTTATTCTCAGCCAGCAGATTGTTGCCGGTGCAGATTTTCAGCAGTTCGGTAAAGATAGCGAAGGTCAGCTGCAGGCCGTCCATCCTGCCAGCCTGCCGCATGGAATACTCGATACGCAGTAGCGGTATACGGACTGGTTCGGGCATCTCAATCCAGTAGAGTTCTTTCTTGAGCTGATTGCTGATGATTTTCTCTTTCATCTCCTCAGGATCATACTTTGCGCCCAAACTCTTTAGCCGCACCGGTCGTTTCCACCCCTTGGCAATGATTGAAGGATTATTGCCATTGGCATCTCTGCAAAACTCATATCCCAAGTCATTCATATACTGCACCAAAGCTCGATAGGTGGATACTTTAGATAATGCTTCATCTAAATCCCTGCGCAGGATATCCCGATGGGTCATGCCACCATCCTTGTGCACCCAGTATGCGCCTTTCTCACCACCATAGAATTTTGCGTT
>JAGBEM010000158.1 GCA_017936985.1 Oscillospiraceae bacterium | reverse complement strand
TTCTGATCCGGTGTAGGCATCATACCGCCGCCGTAAAATCTTCCGTTCATAGTCGGTGCGATCCAAACACGCTTATATTTCTTGCTCACACCATCAACGGTAACAGTCGCATTGGTTGCCTTATAGCGCAGAAGCAATCCCTTGATTGCGATCATCGTATAATTGGGCTTTTTGCCCTTTTCCTTCAGCTTGTCACCGACCTCACAGCAAAAGCCGTCAATGCCATAGCCGATGCCGTTCAAAAAGCGATAGCTTTTCCCATTCACCGTAACCACAGGCAAATGCTTTATGTACTTATTGATGCGGATGGGTTTGTCAGCCTTGCCGTCTGCAACATCACGCAGGAAATCATTGCCGTTTCCGGTAGCGTAGTAATAGACACTGTTGCGGATCGTAAGTCCCTCGGTAGCATTGATGAACTGATTCAGTGTACCGTCGCCGCCACAGATGATGAGTTCATCCTTCTGCTCCAGGCCCTCAATAAACACCTGATAATTGGTAACATTTCGAATATCCAGGAACTTTAGCTCCCTGCCGGGATAGATTTCGCTCAGCTTCCTGGCCTTATCCTCGCTGTCTTTGTTGCCTGCTAAAGGGTTATACAGTATGTAGATCATGCTCATTTCTTTCTCTCTTTCGTAATTTTCTGTTTTGTTCCAGTTCTTCCCGGATGCGCTGTCCCAGGATTTCCGTTTTGGTTGCTGCGACCTCGTCCGCCGGGATCACTTCCAGAACATCCAGATATACATCCGTTTTTCTGAAGGGTATATTCTTTGCGATATGCTCTGTGCCGTTTACGGACAGCACCGCAATGGGGGCGTTTGCTTTTTGTGCGATCTTGAACACCCCGTTGTGAAAGGGCAGAAGCTCGCCGCTTTTACTTCGAGTACCCTCTGGGTAGATTCCGATGGATACTTCCTGCTTTTTCAAAAGTTTGGCAGCCTTGTTGATGGTTACAATCGCATTTCTGGGGTTTTCCCGGTCAATGGGCATAAAGCAGCATTTGCGAATGATCCGTCCAAAGAAAGGAATCTTAAAATTTTCAGGCTTGGAGACAAACGCGAGCTTCCACTTGCGAAAGGCATACCAGGAAAGGATGGGATCAAAGTTGGAAATATGATTGCCAACAAACAGCACAAGCTGCCCCTGTGGAAGCTTCTCCATTCCGGTGATATGTACCCGGATCCGAAGAAGTTTGATCATAGCCGCAGTGGCACTGTTCAGGAGCCAGCGATAGAATTTACTGTCACGGCCATATTCTCTCTTAGTGTTCACAAGCAGGCTGCACAGGATCAAAAGCAGGATATACGCACCCAGTATGATGCCCAATGCGCCAAGCAAGTACAAAATAACCATATTGTCCTCACGAATTAAAATCTCAAAATCAAGCATACCAACCGCCACATTAGATCGATCAGACAATCATTGAGCCAATTCAGCGGTTTACTCAGGATACCTGTAACCAGCAGTACGATCAGAATGACACGCCAATAGTGTTGTAGTTTGGCATATTGGGCAGCTGCCCATGAAGAAAGCATTCCAACAATTTTTGAGCCATCCAAAGGTGGGATTGGGATCAAATTAAATAATCCAAGTCCAACATTGACAACAGCACTGTAGTAGCATAGCTGGCAGAGAATCCATATCACGGTGGAAGCGTGCGATCCGAACCGCATCAAAAAGCCTTCCACCAAAAGAGAAATAAACGCCAAAACAAAATTGGTTACCGGCCCTGCCAGGGAAACATAGATGATTCCTTTTTTACGGTCTTGATAATATCTGGGGTCAATGGGCACCGGCTTTGCCCAGCCAACCCGAAACACAAGCAAGCACAAAGTACCCATAATATCCAAATGCTTAAACGGATTGAGGGTTAACCTGCCTGCGTTTTTTGCGGTTGGGTCACCCAGCTTGTAAGAGACCCATCCATGGGCACATTCATGACATACGATTGCCAGCAAAATGACCGGGGCGATAAACAGCATGGATTGCACCCGGTCTGCAAGCTGTGAGATCATTCTTACGAACATCCGTATACTCTCCTTCTATGTAACTGCCGGGAGTATGGTTTTCACTCCCGGCAGTATCATTAAGCATTCAGAATCCGCATAAATTCATCGCCTGTGATGGTTTCTTTTTCATACAGATACAGGGAAAGTTCCTGAAGCTTCTCCCGGTTTTCCAGCAGCAGCTGTTTTGCTTTCTCATGCTGCTTTTTCACCAGCTGCACCACCAGCTCATCCACCTTGGTCTGGGTTTCGGCAGAGCAGGCAAGGCTGGCATCTCCGCCCAGATATTGGTTCGTTACTGTTTCCAAAGCTACCATATCGAATTCCTCGCTCATACCGTAGCGGGTGATCATGGCCCGGGCCAGCTTGGTAGCCTGTTCGATATCGTTGGAAGCACCGGTAGAAATGCTGCCCAGCGCCACTTCTTCCGCAGCTCTGCCGCCGGCATAGGTAGCGATCTTGTTCTCGATCTCCTCTTTCGTCATCAGATAGTGGTTGTCCTGCTCCACCTGCATGGTGTAGCCCAACGCACCGGAGGTTCTGGGAATAATGGTGATCTTCTGGACGGGTGCAGAATGGGTCTGGAGTGCAGCAACCAGTGCGTGACCGATCTCGTGGTATGCCACAGCCATTTTTTCCTTATCGGAAAGAATGGCGTTTTTCTTCTGATAGCCTGCGATAACGACCTCGATGGATTCTTCCATATCCGCCTGGGTGGCAAACTTTCTGCCGGAGCGGACAGCACGCAGGGCGGCTTCGTTGACAATGTTGGCAAGCTCCGCGCCACTTGCGCCGGATGCCATTCTTGCAACCGTCCGGAAGTCCACATCATCAGCGATCTTCACCTTCTTGGCATGCACGCGCAGGATCTTTTCACGACCGTCCAGATCCGGCAGTTCCACAGGCACACGGCGGTCAAAGCGGCCGGGACGGGTCAACGCCGGGTCAAGGGATTCGGGGCGGTTGGTGGCTGCCAGGATCATCACGCCGGAGTTGCCTTCAAAGCCGTCCATTTCCGTCAGCAGCTGGTTCAGCGTTTGCTCACGCTCATCATTGCCGCCCATAGCACCGGCATTCCGCTTCTGACCGATGGCATCGATCTCGTCGATGAACACGATACAGGGAGCCTTTTCTTTGGCCTGCTTGAACAGGTCTCTGACTTTGCTTGCGCCCATACCCACGAACATCTCCACAAATTCAGAACCGGAAATGGAGAAGAAAGGCACATTGGCTTCACCCGCAACTGCCTTAGCAAGCATGGTCTTGCCGGTACCGGGAGGGCCTACCAGCAGCACGCCCTTCGGCATGGTAGCGCCGATTTCCTTGTACTTGCTGGGATCATGGAGGTAATCCACGATCTCTGCAAGGCTTTCCTCCGCTTCATCAACGCCCTCTACATCGGAGAAGTTGATACCGTCAGAGGACTTGACATAGACCTTGGCATTGGACTTTCCCATGTTGAAGGACATAGCACCCGGACCACCGCCAGCCTTGTCCATCATCTTTTTGGACATAAACTGTCCGATGCCGAAAAACAGCACCATAGGCAGGATCCATGTCAGCAGGAAGCTCAGGATCGGCGAAGTCTGCTTAATGACCTCACCGCTGAATTTGGCACCGGCTGCGTACAGACGATCCGTCCGGGTAGGGTCTTCCACCATGGCGGTCTTATAGACCTGTTTTTCTTCCTTGTCCGTAAAAGTGATCTGATTTTCAGTCTGGCTGATCTCTACTAGACCGATATTCTTTTCCTCGATCATTGCCATAAAGGTGCCGTAATCCACCTCTTTGATCTGCATTTCCGCCAGCCATGGCATAGCCAAAGCATTGAACAGAATGATGATCGTCATGACAATGGCATAGTAGAAAATTAACGGCTTTTGCGGGCGCTTTACTTCATTCATAGTTTTCTCCCTTCTCTTCATCCGCAGATATCTGAAACTTCTCAGTCACCAAATCGGGAATGCTCTCCTACCGTTACTGTGCAGTCAAAGGTTTGATTCTGTCTGCAAACAGTAAGGCGTATCTCCTCGCCGGCATTGCTCTTGCTGATGATCTTGGCAAGGTCGCTGCTGCTATTGATTTTTTTGTTATTTACCATCGTAATCACATCACCACTTTGCACAGAGGCTCTCGCCGCAGGACTGCCTTGCTCCACGGTTTCGATTAGTGCTCCCGTCGGTTCAGTAGAATCGCTGACAGACACACCAATATAGGGTTCCTTCAGGATCTCTTCTTCCACGAAATTTTTGGCGATCCCGAAATGGAAGGCAAGGGGATTATGGATGCGAATATGGTTTCCAATCACAAAATCCTTGTTGTTATCCAGAATTTCTGTCAATTCCTTTTCTGCAAGAGCG